>JADMIG010000045.1 GCA_015478725.1 Chloroflexota bacterium
CCGGGTCCCCGCCATGAGCCCGGCTCCGGGTCCCCGCCATGAGCCCGGCTCCGGGTCCCCGCCATGAGCCCGGCTCCGGGCGGGTCGCCACGCGCCACGCGCTACGCTGGACGGCGATGACCCACGAAGACACCGACCCGGACGACATCATCGCGCGCCTCTCGCTGCGCCCGCATCCGGAGGGTGGCTGGTACGCGGAGACGTGGCGAACGACGGCGGTCGACGGCGGTCGCGCGACGAGCTCGGCGATCTACTTCCTCCTGCGCCAAGGCGAGCGATCGGCCTGGCACCGCGTCGACGCCGACGAGACGTGGCACTTCTACGCCGGATCCCCGCTCGAGCTCGGCATCGCCGCCGACGGCCGCGCTGCCGCACGGACGATCCTCGGGGTCGAGCTCGCGGCAGGTGAGCGCCCGCAGGCGACGGTGCCGGCCGGCTCGTGGCAGGCGGCGCGCTCGCTCGGATCGTGGACGCTCGTCGGCTGCACGGTGAGCCCCGCGTTCGAATTCGAGGGCTTCGAGCTCGCGGTGGCCGGCTGGGAACCGTCGGGCGGTTGACCGCCGCGCGGCCCGGACCTGCCGGACTTCGGCCATCTACCGCCCGGTGGGCGTTATCCGGATCGGTCGCCTGCCGGGCTGGGGGCCCGGTCGTCTGACTTCGGCCAACGCCCACCAGATGGGAGATCGCGCAGCTGGAATGCGAACTCGACGAGCGATGGCCGCCCCGAGGGCACCGCCGGCCGCATCACATCCGGATAGGTCCCGCCAGCCGGGAGTCAGCCCATCTGGCGGCCTCGACCGCGCCGGGGCGGTCGAGCGCCCGGCCCCGCACCCCGCGGCCCCGGCAAACTCGGGACCCCTGGAACCTCGTCTAGGCGGTCTCGCCCCGTTCGGCGAGCCAGTCTTCGTAGTTCGTCTCGTCGACGCCCTGATCCACGTCGGACTTCGTGAGGAGGAGCGGCGGGCGGCCCTGGCGGATCGTCTCCTCGGTGATGATGCACTTGCGGATGTCCGTCCGCTCCGGGATGTCGAACATCACCTCGAGCAGCGATTCCTCGACGATCGAGCGGAGGGCGCGTGCCCCGGTCTTTCGGTCGAGGGCGACATCGGCGGCGGCGACGAGCGCGCCCGGGGTGAACACGAGCTCCACCTTGTCGAGCTGGAGGAACCGCTGGAACTGGCGGGTGACCGCGTTCTTCGGCTCGGTGAGCACGCGGACGAGATCCTCCGCCGTGAGCGTCGCGAGGGTGACGATCACCGGCAGGCGGCCGATGAACTCCGGGATGAGCCCGAACTTGAGGAGGTCCTCCGGCATGAGTCGCTCGAGGATCTTCGACCGGTCCGCCTTCGAGACCGCCGTCTCGGTTCCGAAGCCGATCCCGCGCTTGCCCACCCGTTCCTCGACGATCTTCTCGAGACCGTCGAAGGCGCCGCCGCAGATGAACAGGACGTTCGTCGTGTCGATCTGGATGAAGTCCTGGTGCGGATGCTTCCGGCCGCCCTGGGGCGGGACGTTGGCGACGGTTCCCTCGAGGATCTTGAGGAGCGCCTGCTGGACGCCCTCGCCGGAGACGTCGCGTGTGATCGAGGGGTTATCCGCCTTCCTGGCGATCTTGTCGATCTCGTCGATGTAGATGATCCCCCGCTGGGCCCGCGCCACGTCGAAGTCCGCCGCCTGGATGAGCCTGAGGAGGATGTTCTCGACGTCCTCGCCGACGTACCCCGCCTCCGTGAGCGACGTCGCGTCGGCGATGCAGAACGGCACGTCGAGGACGCGGGCGAGGGTCTGGGCAAGGAGCGTCTTGCCCGAGCCGGTGGGCCCGACGAGGAGCACGTTCGACTTCTGGAGCTCCACCTCGTCGACGGCATGGCCGGCGTTGATCCGCTTGTAGTGGTTGTAGACGGCGACCGAGAGGACCTTCTTCGCGCGCTCCTGGCTGATCACGTACTGATCGAGGGAAAAGGTGATCTGGCGTGGGTTCGGGAGCTTGGTGCTCGACGGCTTCGCCTTCGGCGCCTCGAGCATCTCCTCCTCGATGATCTCCTGGCAGAGGTTGATGCACTCGTCGCAGATGTAGACGCCCTGGCCCGCGATGAGCTTGCGGACCTGTTCCTGGCTCTTGCCGCAGAAGCTGCAGCGGTACGGGACCTTGGGCCCCTTCGCGCCGCTCGTCGAGGTCACTCGCGCGTCCCTCTCATCGTCCCGTTCCCGGCCCTGCCTGCTTCTTCGCCGTCGCCGCAGCCGGCGCTTCGGCGGGACCCACCATCGCGTCCGTCTCCGTGGCGGCTCCGGCACCGCTCCGACGAAGACTCAGCGGGTCACCGGCCGTCGAATACACCGCGTCGATGATGCCATACTCCCGGGCCTGCTCGGGAGCCATGAAGTAGTCACGATCCGTGTCCTTGCGGATCTTCTCGACCGTCTGTCCGGTGTGGTGGGCGAGGATCTCGTGGAGCCGCTCGTTGAGCTGCTCGAGCTCCTTCACCTGGATGAACACGTCCGGCGTGTTGCCGCGGAATCCGCCGGACCCCTGGTGGATCATGATCCGGCTGTTCGGGAGCGAGAAGCGCTTGCCCGGCGCCCCGGCGGCGAGGAGGACGGACGCCATGCTCGCCGCCATGCCGATACAGATCGTGCTGACGGGTGAGCGGACGTACTGCATCGTGTCGTAGATCGCCAGACCCGCCGTGACGATGCCACCCGGCGAGTTGATGTAGAGGTAGATGTCCTTCTCCGGATCCTCGGAGTCGAGGAAGAGGAGCTGGGCGATGACGAGGTTCGCCACGTGATCCTCGACGGTATCGCCGAGGAAGATGATCCGCTCCCGGAGGAGCCGCGAGTAGATGTCGTAGGCGCGCTCCCCGCGACTCGACGATTCGATGACCATCGGCACGAGCATCGGCGGTCTCCAGTCCTGAGCTTCTGGCAGGTCGAGTGGATGAGGGCCGGGGTCAGCGAGGCTCGGCGGCCGGGCCCGCGTCCGGGTCGGTCGCTCCGATCGCCGCCGACGCGGCCGCGGATTCGAGGCTGATTGCGGCCGGTTCGTCGCTCTCGGCGTGGGGGATCGGCGGGTGGTCGGGATGGGCGACGAGCCACTCGTCGACGAGTCGCTCCACCGTCTGGCTCCGGCGGAGCGTGCTACGGAGGAACGCGCGACCCCGGTCCGACTCGAAGTACGCGAGGAGCTTCGGCTCCCCGCGATACCGCACCCGGGCGGCCGCGATCTCCGTCTCGATGGTCGCCTCGTCCACCGTCACGCCTTCCGTCTCGGCGATCTTCGACAGGACGAGCAGCGTCTTCACCCGACCCTCGGCCCGTGGCCGAAATTCCGCATGGAGGTCCGCCTCCGTCTGCTTCACGACCTTGAGATACGCCTCCTCGGTGATCCCCTGCCGGACGAGCGAGGAGCGGAACTCGTCGTGCATCACCTCGATCTCCTGGTCCACGAGGACGTCCGGGAGCTCGAGAGTGCTGTTCGCGACGGCGTAGTCGATGATCCGGTCGCTGAATCCATGGCGAGCCCGGTCGAGCGCGTTCCGCTCGAGGCGATGGCGAACGTCCACCCGGAACGCGGCGAGGTCCGGATACTCCCCCATGGATCGGGCGAACTCGTCGTCGAGATCGGGCAGGACCTTGGTCCGCAGCTCCCGCAGGTCAACCTCGAAGTGGGCGGTCCGGCCAGCGAGACCCGGCTCCGCGTAGTCCGTCGGGAAGTCGATGTCGAACGCGGTCGATCCCCCCGCCCGGATGCCCACGAGGTGGTCCTCGAAGCCTGGGATGAGCCGCTCGTTCCCGATGATGAGCGGCATCCGCTCCGTGCTGCCGCCCTCGAACGGCTCGCCGTCCCGGGTACCGCGATAGGCGATGATCGCGTAGTCGCCCTTCTTCGCGGGTTCCGTGGAGGGGGTCAGGGCCGCGTTCTGGTCGCGCAGCTCGTCGAGGACCGTGGCGACCTTCGCGTCGTCGATCGCCTCGATCTCCGGCCGGAACGTGAAGCTCCGGTAGTCGCCGAGGGTCACCTCCGGGCGCACCTGGACGGTGGCCGTGAACACCACCGGCTCGCCCGCGATGGCCCGCACCACCTCGACCTCGGGTCTCGTCAGTGGCACGAGATCCTGCTCGAGGATCGCCGCCCGGTACGCGTCGGAGACGAGGTGCTCGACCGCTTCGTCGTGGACCGCCTCGGGCCCGAGGACCCGCTCGAGGACCGCGCGGGGTGCCTTGCCGGGCCGGAACCCGGCGACCTTCGTCCGGCGGGACAGGCGGCGGACGGCCTCGTCCACGGCGCGATCGAGTCGCTCGGGCGGGAGCTCGACGGTGAGGACGATGGAACTCTTCGGAGCGGGGATCGAGGTGACGTTCATCGGGCCGAAGTATACGGGCCGGCCCGGTCCGGGCCGGCCTGATGGGCGGACGCCCGAGCCCGGCCCGCTGAGCCGGACGCCGGGCCGCGCTGTCGCCGGGCGTTCGGCCCGGGTGGACGCTGTGCATGGTCGTCGGTGCACGAACCGCGCGGCGGGATCAAGCCGGCCATCACCAGCAGTGGCTCGCCAGGTCAGCGCATCTGATCTGGTCGGGGCGGATGGACTTGAGGTCGAGGTAACAAGCGCGACGCTCCGCGGGGCCCGACCGAGCCCCAGCTCCGTATGCCACGTCGGCACTGACCGTGCGCGCGCCGCGCCCGGCATGGAGTCCTTTCAAGCCACGATCGAATCGAACTCCACTCGGTAGTCCCCGTAGCGCACCCGCTTCCATTGCGTCTGCAAGAGCTCGGATGGCGGATGAGGCGGGTCATCGAGCAGCCTGATGAGATCCGACACGGAGGCACCCGCACGAAGCATTCGAGCCAGCATCTGGTGTGACCGGATGGTGATCCCATCCGGTTCGACGATTCGCACCGGCAGGACGTTCGGCGTGACGATGAACCAGCGTGCCCGCACGCTGCTGCAGTCCGGCCAGCTAGCGGGCCACCGCGCAGTGGCCTGGCCGCCATCCATTTCCGATCGAAGGCGAGCGACCTGCGCTCGCTTCTCGTGGGCCCGCTCCTCCGATCGAGCGACCTCTGCTGATCCGTCAGGGTCGATCTGCCACATGACCTCGAAGATCACCATCGTGCCTTCCGATGGGTCGTAGGCGACCACATCGAGATCGCCCGCCTGGCTGCCGCCGTCGCGTAACACCTTCACGCCAGTCTCCACGCGCGCGCCCGAGAGTCGGCCCAACGTGGCGGCCGTCGTTCGTGCGCCGAGCAGGCCGAGCAAATTCCCGGCCTTGCCAAACGAGGCTGGATCACGCTGCAGGAGAGCCGTCAGATTGCGGATCGGCGACGACGGAATGATCAGGCTGCTCATCGGCACCAGCCGATCCCCGGCGATCGGAACAAGCGGGGTCAGACAGGGATCGGGACGGCGACGGAGGTCGAGGGTGAGCAGGTTCGCCAGCGCGCCGACTCGCTGGACATCGACGGCGGAAGCCTCGGCGAGTTCGTCGATCAAGTCGCCGGCGACCAGCATCGGCACGACGACAGACGCGTTCACAGAACCATGCAGCGTGCAAGCGTGCATTTGGGCACCGCGAGCCATCAGCTCGACCCAGACCCGGGTCGCCTCAGCCATGGTGAACCCGCCTACATCGAGATCTCCGGGCAGATAGCTGGGGTAGCCATCGATGAGGCGCGCCGCGAATGTTCGGTACTGCTCCTTGGCCCACAAAGGGACCTTGCGCCATGGAACGTCCCGACCTCCTCCTGCCAGCCACCGGGGGAGGCGCCCGTCCGCAAAGGTGGGTGGGTCGGCGATGGAATCAAGGTCGTCGACCAGACCGAGGAGGCGGTCGAGAGCGTCAAGACGATTGTCCCCGTCGTACCTCAGAACGATCCGTGTCCCGTCCGCCTCATACCGGCGGACGCCCTGACGGACCTCGGCCAGGAGATTCCGGATCAACCAATGACGCCCCGCGAGATCGAAGAGTGCGACCCTCTCCTGTTCGGTGGAGGCGCGTGCGCGCCGCGATCCTGTCATGTGCTCGGTGGTCCACCCCACGGCGACGCCGACTTGATTGTGGTGGGCGCGGGTCGTCGCGAACGCTGCGAAGAGGGGGCCCTCGGTCGCGATGCGTTTTCGCTGCTCCACGACCGGGTGCGTGTTGAGCCAAGCGAGCATCGGGTACAGGCCGAGTGCGCCATCTCGCCAACACCCAAGCTGCGGCGGGCGTGACTCCACGTAATCGGCGAACTGGCTCGGTCCAGGTGAGGTAAGAGGGCGCTTGGTGCGCATCGCGTCCACCATTATCCGCGACCTCTCGCCGCTGGCCTCTGGTCTACATGGTCGGTCGGAGACGTTGCGTGCGAGGTCCGACGACCTGACTGTGGCCGGGAGGTTCCTGCACCTCGAGCCGTCCCGAAAGAGGAGCGCCGCCCGTGGCCTCGTTCTCGTGCTCATCGACACGGCGCGACGAACTGCCCCGGACGGAGGTCCTATGTTTGCCTCGGCCTCAAGACTCCCGCCCCGGCGCACATGCAACAGTCGCCTTTGACTCCTGCAAGCATGGCCCCCGCCCGCCACGCTCGATCGCGGCGAGTGCGGCATCAACAAACTCCGGACGCGCCATCCCGCCCCATCGGGTGTCGTGGCTATGGCTGCACGATCTGCGAGAGCCAGCATAGGTAATCGAGAAGCGTGAACGCACGGAGCGAGTTCTCGCGGGTCGGATAGTCCAGATCGACACCGTGCAGCACTCCGTGCCGGTTCAATGGGCCGTAGTCGGGATCGCCTTGCCGATGAGTAGTGCGCTGGGCTGTGTTGACGACGAGGCTCGAACCTTCATCGATGGGAAGCAGAACGGTCCGGGCCCACCATTGCTCGGTGCCCCGCAGCACGAACAGGTGATTCAACGCCTCACGCGCAGCTGTGCCTCCCTTTCGATAGAGTTGCTCCCCGATGATGTCGTAGAAAGCTCCATCCGCCTGGGCGAGGAGCGCGGGAGCGGTCAATGTGTACCGGCGATTCCGATGAGCCCAGACCGCGTCCTCAACGAATGGGGCGCGAGCCGGGAAGCTCGACCGGACGCGTATTGCCACGTGGCCGAGCCGGCGTTCGGCGAAGTTCGCCATGCGCCTGTCGACCTCGACGATGTTGCCCGCGGCTGCCAGTCGGGCAATCTCAGGATCGTAGGATGGCATCTCGGGCGACGGGTACCAGCCGCGGGTCAATAGGTATCGCACCTGCTCTTCGGCCTGTGTGTCCGGCGCCAGGATCCGCAACGCCGCCGCGTAGTCAACCGTGATCCTGTCGAGGATTGGGGCGAGCGTAACTTGGAACTGAGCCACCGCTCGCTCTGCCTGAGCCGCGGCTGCCGCGATGGTCTCGGTGACGAGCGGTAGGGATTGTTGGGTCTGTTCGAGCGCCGCGAGCATCCCCGGAGGCAGCGTCGCCATCGACTTGATCTGCGCGAGCAGCGGTGCATATGCGGCTTCCTCTTCCTCCCGTCGGCGTCGGACGGCCGCCCGGAGGGTTTCGAACGACGCTACCTCGGCATCGATCGAGAACAGCGTGGTGGCTCGGTCAAGGAAGGCACGCAGCAGCGCTTGCAGGCGGTCGTCGGCCCAGCTCCGGAGTTCATTGGCCCCAGTACCCCTGGGTGCCACGATCTGGCGGCCGAGCGTTCGCACAGCGAACTCGCGATCGTCGATGCCCGCGGCAACGGCGTCGCCCATCATCGCCACAGACTGTGCGTGCGACCACGCTGAGACCGAGAGGTCGAACTCCGGAAACGCGTACACCGTGAGTCTCGTTCGGAGGATCTCCTCCCTGGTCAAGGGTGCCCTACCAGCCGACTCGTCCTCGGTCGGATCGTTCGCGTGGCCATGCTCCTCGTCGTCCTTCACGGAGGCATTCTCACATCTGAGGCACCCTTGTAACCGTCCCGGAACGAGGCCCTCCCGGCGCAGGCTCCTGCGTGTCTGGCGCGCCGAAAGAGCAGGGCATGACCCTTGAGGCGTCTGGAACTGAGAGCGGATCCTCGGCGAGTCGTCTGTCGCGCCGTTCAGGCCTCTCCGAAAATGACGGGTCTCCTCCTGCGCGAGCTCGGCTTCTATGACGATCGTGCCGCCGCGCAACTCAAGCAGGGAAGTCGCGCCTACCAGTGGGCCCTCGGGAGGCGTCTCGCGCCGCCAGGGGCGAAGAGCCGTCGCAGGCGGATGCATGAGCCGTAGCCCTTTGTCTGAGACAACCGACGCGGTGTTCTATCCGGTGCCTGCTACGCTCCGACCGTGAAGACGGACGTTCTCTACTACGGGGACAATCTCGACATCCTTCGGCGGTACATCCCGGACGAGTCGGTCGATCTCGTCTATCTCGATCCGCCGTTCAACAGCAACCGCGACTACAACGTCATCTTCAAGGACGAGTCGGGACGGAAGAGCGACGCGCAGCTTCTCGCCTTCGAGGACACGTGGCACTGGGGCCCATCCGCCGAGGCGACGTACGCGTACTTGACGAACACGGCCCGTCACGAGGGCCGCGTCCCAAACACGGTGAGCACGATCGTCGCCGCCCTCCGGGCCGGCGTGGGCGAGAACCAGATGATGGCCTACCTCGTCGAGATGGCCGTTCGGCTCGTGGAACTCCGCCGTGTGCTCAAGCCCACGGGCTCGCTCTACCTGCACTGCGACCCGACAGCAAGTCACTACCTCAAGCTCGTCCTCGACGCGATCTTCGGCCCCAAGAACTTCGTCAACGAGATCATCTGGAAACGCTCGACCGCCCACAGCGACCGAGCGCAAGGTTCACGGCACTTCGGCCGACTTCATGACGTTGTCCTCGTCTACGCGAAATCCGACTTGTACCTGTGGAATCAGCTCTACGAACCGCTCGGGGCAGACTACGCGGCCTCGCACTACCCGCACGTGGAACCCGGCTCCGGACGGCGCTACGGGTTGGACAACATCACCGGGCCCGGAGGAGCGGCGAAAGGGAATCCCGAGTACGAGGTGATGGGGGTCAGGCGGTACTGGCGCTACAGCCGCGACCGGATGCAAGAGCTGATCGACGCGGGCCGGATTATTCAACCAAGCCCGGGGGCGGTCCCACGATTCAAGCGGTACCTCGACGAGTCGGCCGGCCGACCAATTCAGGACGTGTGGGACGACATCGCTCCGGTGAACTCGCAGGCCAAGGAGCGACTCGGCTGGGGTACCCAGAAGCCGCTCACGCTCTTGGAGCGAATCGTCTCTACGTCCTCGAACCCAGGCGACCTCGTCCTCGACCCCTTCTGCGGCTGCGGCACGGCGCTCGTCGCCGCCCAGAAGCTCGATCGGCGCTGGATCGGCATCGACATCACGTACCTCTCGATCGCCGTCATGCGGGCCCGGCTCAAGGACAGCTTCGGGCTCCTCGAAGTGGAGGTGATCGGGCAGCCGACGGAGGTCGAGGGCGCCCGCCAGCTCGCCGCATCGCCGGATGGTCGTTACCAGTTCCAGTGGTGGGCACTCAACCTCGTCGACGCGAAACCGCTCGGTGGGGTCGAGAAGAAGGGCGCCGATCGGGGCATCGACGGACTCATCACGTTCACCGACCTCAACCGCGAGCTCCACTCGGTCCTCGTGAGCGTGAAGAGCGGCCACGTGACCTCGGCGATGCTCCGCGATCTCAAGGGCACGCTCGACCGGGAGAAGGGCTCGATCGGGCTCTTCATCACGCTCGAGGAACCGTCACGCGAGATGCGCCTCGAGGCCGACACCGCCGGCCTCTTTCATTCGGAGCTCTGGAAGCGCGACTACCCGCGGATCCAGATCCTCAGCATCCGCGAGTTGCTCGAGGAGGGGAAGAAGCCGCAGCTGCCACCGTTCGTCCTCTCGACGTATCAGGAAGCGGAGCGGATCGTCACGAAGCAAGCGGCGGAGCAGGCCGAGTTGTTCGGGAGCTGATCCCTACCGAGGGGGCCACGGCTGCGGCCCTCAGGACCGCACCGTGGAGCGAGGTGTCGGTCAGCGTGTGGAAGCGACGGACTGACCGCTCCAGCAGCGATGCTCAGCCGCCGTAGCGGATGACGCGCGCGGTCCGCAGGTCCACCGTGACGTGCGGCGGGGACGGGTAGGAGGCGTTCGGGCTCATGACCACAGCGGAGCCGCAGAAGCCGGGCTCGCTCGGACACGGGGCCACGGCGAACCCGCTGAACTCGAGCCGGGCGGCGGTGCTCGCGTCCGCGCCGAGCCAAGCGACCGTCGCCGGATCGGCCGCCACGGCTGCCTCGAAGCAGACCCGCTCGTAGGGCGAGAGGCCGGTCGGGAGCGAGGACGGATCCTCGACCCGGAGCGGGCGTGGATGCGCGCCATTCGTCGCGAGGGCCGCGCGGATCTGGGTGCCGCTGTCGTAGTCGTGGAACGTGACGTACGCGGTGCCCTTCGACTCCGTCACGTCCGCCGGGCCCGTTTGACAAGGGCCCGTCTGATAGGTGACACTTACGAAAGCAGATGCTAACTTCCAGCCATTCCGATGTGACCAACGGCGTTGGCGTAGCAGAAGGAGCACGACCATGGGCGCCCCGATCGCGTTCTTCGAGGTGATCTCACCTGACAGCGCCCGCGCACAGCGCTTCTATGGCGAGCTTTTCGGCTGGAAGATCGATGCCGACCCCTCGCTGACGGGCTACGCGCTCGTCGACACCGGGGCAGGCGAGGGGGCGGTCGGCGGCGGGATCGGGCAGGCCAGCGAGGCGTTCCCTTCGGGGGTGAAGATCTACCTGCGGGTCGCTGATCTTGCGGCGTATCTGGCCCGCGCCGAGCAGCTCGGCGGCCGCACGCTCCTCCCCCCGATGGACCTGCCCTCCGGCTACGGGCGCATCGCCATCTTCGCCGACCCGGACGGCAACCCGGTCGGGCTGTGGGCGTGAGGGAGCCGCGCTCGGAGGCGGCGCTCGACGAGACGCTCCGGGCGCTCGCCGAGCCACGCCGCCGGGCGATCCTCCAACTGGTCGTCGATCGGGAGCTCCCTGCAGGCGAGATCGCCGCCCACTACGCGGTGACCCGCTCGGCCGTCTCGCAGCACCTCCAATTACTGAAAGCGGCGGGCCTCGTGCGCGAGCGACGGGCGGGGGTGCGGCGGCTCTATCGGGCCAGCCCGGACGGGCTGCGGGAGCTGCGCGCCTACCTTGACGAGCTGTGGGGCGAGAGCCTGGAGGCTGCGCGCGCGCTCGTGGAGGCGGAGGCGGGGTGGGCGGGGTCAGCCGAAGACCTCTCTGCCGCTGATTGGGCGGAGCCGAAGCATGCCTGAGGCGACCGTGCTTGCGCCGATCCGCAAGGCGGTGACCGTGCGCAGCGACCTCGACCACACGTTTGGCGTCTTCGTGCGCGAGATCGGCCGCTGGTGGCCGACTCGCCCCTTCTCGCTCGGCCAGGAGCAGGTCGTGCAGGTCACCTTCGAGCCGCGCCTGGGCGGGCGGGTCTTCGAGACCTGGGCAGATGGCCGCACCGTCGACTGGGGCCACGTCCTCGCCTGGGAGCCCCCGGCCCGCTTCGCAATCAGCTGGGAGATTCTCCCCCGGGCCACCGAGGTCGAGGTTCATTTCCGCCCCCTCGGCCCTGCTCTGACCCGCGTCGAACTCGAACACCGTGGCTGGGAGCGGCTGACCGCGGAACAGATCGCAGCGGCCACGCGCCAGGCTGGCGGGTACGAGGCCGGTTGGGCGTCGATCCTGAGCGACTTTGTGGCGGCGACAGAAGCGGAGGTGGTTTCGAAGTAGCCGATCCGCCCTCCAAGAAGAGCGCTGGCTGGCGCGACACCCCGAACAAGCCACCGCGGGCAGTTCGTGCAACGGAGGTCAACCAGGATGAAGCACCTGTTCCTCGCGATCCACCACCCCAAGCCTGAACACCTCGACGACCTTCTCGGAGCAATGGCAGGGCTTGGCGAGACCCTTGCCCGTGTGCCTGGGCTGGTCGAGGTGCGCACCTGGCGCGATGAGTCGCGGGTCGTGGCGATGTCGGTTTGGGAGTCGCGCGAGGCGCTGGCGGCAGCCCGACCGACCATGGGCGCGGCGATCGTCGATGTCCCCTTCGCGCAGTGGGAGGCCCGCCCGCGCGAGCTGTACTTCCTCGACGAGTTCAGCGTTCCGGCGGTCGGTTCAGAGGCCGGTTGAGGGAGGCGCCTGCGAGGCGGCAGCACCGCCTAACCCGAGCAGAAAGGAGCGCCATCCAGATGGACCTTCGCGGGCTCGCTCAAGCCTTTGACGGGTTCCTCGCGGCGGCAGAAGGCACAGGACCAGCGGCTCGCCCCTCGGACGAATGGACGCCCCAGATGGTGGTGGCCCACATCATCGCGAACAACCGACTGATCGCGGCGCACCTCGCTGAAGCGTTGAGCGGCCGAGAGCCCGCCTACGACAACCGACCGGCCGTACGTCTTTCGTACCTGGAGGCGATCGTGCAGGCGGCCGGCGACTGGGTCTGCCTCGTTGACGAAGCGCGCCGATCTGCGGTTGAAGTCATGCAGCTGGCCGGGCTGGTCGACGACGCGACTGCCGTTCGCCGCTTTCCGACACGGGTCGAGGACGGCAACCGCGTGCGCATCGACGAGCCAGTCTCGATCGCCCATCTGCTCGATGCGCAGGCGGAGGTACATCTCCCTTCGCACGCGGGCCAGCTGCGAGTGGTGCGCACCGGCACGATGTCGCGGGCGGTCGCGTGAGTGCGGCGAGCCGGCGCAGACGTGACTGTCCTTCGTACCCTGAAGCGCAGCGTGACCGAGTTTCGCGCTGATCAAGGACTCGTCGTGTCGTGGGCGCTCAGTCAGGCCCTTGGGCGAGGTCCTGCGGCAGGGACAGCGAGCCCGGACCAAGGCGCTCCTGCGCCTCCTGATCGGCGAGATCCGGGTCATCTCGCCCGACGACATCCGGCCGACGTACCGGGTGCCGGCTGCGGTTCGCATACCGGAGGATCTGGTAGGCGAGGTCGGGGTCGAACCGACACGCCGCTTTCGCGGCACCGGCTCCTAAGGCCGGCGCGTCTGCCATTCCGCCACTCGCCCGTGCCTAGTCTCCCACAGAGGGTTCGACTCTACCGAGTTCCATGGCCAAGTGGACGAGGCGCTCGAGCTCGATCACCGCGGGCGCTCGCCGGATCCGGTTCCACTGGGCGAGGGTATGTCGCGGCACGCCGTTCCTGACAGCTGACCCCCAGGCGGGCGATGGTCACCGACTCCCCACGCGGCGCCCGCAGACGTGAGCGTGGATCGGGCCGGGCCGGTGCGTGGTTCCTGCCAGATGCGCGGGTGATGGCCAGCGGTCACCGACATGCAGACCAACGCCCGCCTCATGGCCATCTGCCGGAA
>JADMIG010000046.1 GCA_015478725.1 Chloroflexota bacterium
CGGAGCGCGACGAGGGAGAGCATCTCGTAGGCGAGGTTCGCCGCGAGGAAGGCAGTCTGGTCCGCCGGGTCGTAGGCGGGGATGACCTCGACGACATCGAAGCCGACGAAGTCGATGCCCGTCAGCCCGCGGACGATGGCGAGCCCGTCATGGGCGGACAGGCCGCCGGGTTCAGGGGTGCCGGTCCCGGGCGCGAAGGCCGGATCGATGACGTCGATGTCGAAGCTGATGAAGGCCGGCCGCTCGCCGACGCGCTCCCGGATCCGCGCTGCGACGGCCGCCGCGCCCATCGCGAGCACCTCCTCGGTCGTGAGGTAGTCGAGGCCGAGCTCGCTCCGCAGGGCGGTCCAGTCGTCGCGCTCATAGAGCGATCCGCGGAGGCCCACCTCGATCGAGTGCTCGACGTCGACGAGCCCCTCCTCGATCGCCCGCCGCATCCACGTGCCGTGGTTGTAGCGCTCGCCGAAGTAGCTGTCCCAGGCGTCCGTGTGGGCGTCGAAGTCGATGACCGCCACGGGCCCCCGTGAGCGCGTCGCGCGGAGATGGGGGAGCGTGCAGGCGTGGTCCCCGCCGATGAGGAGCGGCACGACGCCGGCCTCCACGATCGGGCCGACCGCCGCCTCGATCGCGGCGTAGCTGCGCTCGGTGTAGCCGGGCACGATCGCCACGTCGCCGTAGTCGACGCAGGAGAGGACCGCGAACGGCTTGACGTCGAGGTTCGCGTTGTACGGCCGCAGCATGACCGAGGCGGCCCGCACCGCGTTCGGTCCGAAGCGGCCACCGACGCGGTACGTCACCCCCGTGTCGAACGGCACGCCCAGCACCGCGAGATCGACGTCGTCGAGCGTCCGCACGTACGGCAGGCGGGCGAACGTGGCCGGTCCGGTGAACCGCGGCGAGTGGAGCGAATCCTCGGGGACGTAGCGGGGCATCGACGATGGTCCTTCCGCGCGGCCGCTACATCGACTCGGGCGCCGAGATCCCGAGGAGGCCGAGCGCATTCGCGAGCGTGACCCGCGTGGCCTCCACGAGCGCGAGTCGCATCGCCGAGCGCTCGGGCGCTGCGGCATCCACCACCCGCGCGTCCCGGTAGAACGCATGGAACGCCGTCGCGAGCTCGGTCGCGTAGGCGGTGACCCCGAGCGTCTCCTTCGCTGCCGCGGCGTCCTCCACGACTTCCGGCAGCCGGACGACGATCCGGGCGAGCCCCGCCTCCGGGTCGGCCTCCAGGCCGCCGGTCACCGTCGCCGCGGGCGCCAGTCCGGCCTCGACGGCCTTGCGGAGGATCGACGCGATCCGGGCATGGGCGTACTGGACGTAGTAGACCGGGTTGTCGGACGACTGCTTCTTCGCCAGCTCGATGTCCAGGTCGATCCCGGTCGTGTGGGCCCGCGAGCCGAAGTACCAGCGCGCGGCGTCCACCCCGATCTCCTCGAGCAGCTCGTCGAGGGTGATGAACTCGCCCGAACGCTTGCTCATCGAGACCTCCGTCCCGTCCCGCACGAAGCGCACCCAGGCGATGAGGAGCATCTCGACCGCGGCTCCCTCGTGGCCCATCGCCACGGCAGCGTTCCGGAGCCGGGCCACCGTACCGTGGTGATCGGCCCCCCAGACATACACGAGGTGATCGAAACCCCGGCTGAACTTCTCCGTCACGTACCCGAGGTCGGAGCCGAAGTACGTGATGTCCCCGCTCGATTTGCGGATGACCCGATCCTTGTCGTCACCGAACGCCGTGGAGCGGAACCACAGTGCCCCGCCCTCCTCGTACAGGTGACCGCCGGCGCGGAGCCGCTCGATCGCCCGGTCCACCCAACCCTCGCGGTGGAGCGAGCCCTCGCTCCTCCAGACGTCGAAGCGGACGCCGAGCCGCCCGAGAGAGGCCTCGATGCCCGCCCGCACGGTCTCCGACGCCCAGAGCCCGACGATCCAGTCGCGATCCGCGCCCGCCATCGTCGCCTGCGCCCAGACCGCAGCAGGCAGGTCGCGGGCGAGATCGGCGACATAGGCCCCCCTGTACCCCTCCTCCGGTTGCGGCTCGTCCGCGCGCCGCGCCGCGACGCTCGAGCCGAGCTGCCGGATCTGGGTCCCGAAGTCATTGAAGTAGTACTCGCGGGTCACCGTGTGGCCGCCCGCCTCGAGGACCCGGCAGAGAAGGTCGCCGACGAACGCTCCGCGGGCGTTCCCGACGTGGAGCGGACCGGTCGGGTTGGCGGACACGAACTCCACGTTCACTCGCTGCGGCTGCGAGGCGGCCACGCGGCCCCATGTCCCGGGAGCGGCGAGGACGCCGTCGATCGCCGCCTCGAGCGCCCGATCGGCAAGTCGGAGGTTGAGAAAGCCGGGAGCGGCGACCTCGACGGTCGCGATGGGACTGCCGGAGCTCGGGTCGGCAGCGTCCGCGGCGATCCCCTCCGCGAGGACCGCGGCGATCGCGAGCGGCGCCATCCGGTACGGGCGGGCGAGCCGCATCGCGAGGTTCGTCGCGAGGTCGCCATGCTCCGGGTTCGCCGGCCGCTCGATCTCGATGGTCGAGTCGGGCACCTCGCCGCCGAGCGCGGGCAGGCGGCCGCTCGACCGAGCGTCTGCCCAGGCGCGCGCCACCGCGTCGCGGACGAGCGTGCGGACCGGGCGATCGATCGGGCGGATCACGGGCCGCCATGGTAGCCGGTCGGAGGCCCCCGCTGCCCCGGTCAGATCGTCAGGCGATCGCCCGGCCAGACGAAGCGGACCTCGCCGCCGAACACGTCCCGCACCGTCTGGGCCGTCTCCTCCGGATCGAACCCCATGAGCAGGTGCGTGAGGAGGACTCGACCGGCGCCCGTGGCAGCCGCCAGGCGGCCAACCTGCGGGCCGTCGAGGTGCTGGGCTCCGGCCGGGACAGGGCCCGGACCGAACGACACCTCCGCGAGGAGCGTGTCGCCCGGACGGATCAGGGGCACGAGGTCGTCCGCCCGACCGCAGTCGCCCGAGTACACCAGCCCGGTCCCGGACTCGGCTCCGACCGAGACGCGGAAGGCGTAGCTATCGTCCGTGTGGGTCACCCGCCGGGCCTCGACCGTGAATCCGTCGACCGTCGGGATCCCCTCCTCGAGCGCCTCGATGTCGAGCGCCGCGGCGGCGAAGCCGGGCTCGCCATGGAGCGCATCCAGTCGCTCGCCGAGGGCCGGCGGACCGATGACGCGAACCCGCCGCGGTGGCACGAGCTGGTAGCGGAGGTAGTGGCGGAGCGGCACGAGGTCGACGAAGTGATCCGGGTGGAGATGGCTGATCACGACCGCCCCGAGCGACGACGGCTCCACCGCCGCCGCGAGGCGGGGAAACGACCCCTGGCCGAAGTCGAGGAGGAGGGCGCTCCCGGCCGCCCGGAGGAGGTATGCCGCGCCCGTCGCCCCGGGTCGATCCGTGTAGGCCGGCCCGGCACCTGCGACGACCAGGTCGATCGGCGATCGTGCGGTCATCCGGTCAGCGTCCCCATCCGGAGCCGGCCTGGCAGCGGGATGTGACGCGCCGCCGGCCCACGGCGGAAGGTCAGGCCCGAGAATCCCGCCTCTGCCGCGACGCGATAGCCCTCCTCGAGGCCGTAGGCGAACCAGTCCGGTCGGTGGGCATCCGAGCCAGCCGTGACCGCCGTCCCCCCGAGCTCCCGGAACCGCGTCACGACCCACGGTGCGGGATACGTCTCGCGCGGCGACTGGCGGAGGCCGCTCGTGTTCACCTCGAGCGCGGTGCCGCTCTCGATCAGCGCGCGGAGGACCGGCTCGTACAGCTCCGCGGCCGCGGCGAAGGCCGCCGGGGGGATGAGCGGGGCGACGTACCGCTTCACGTAGTCCAGGTGGCCGAGGGTATCGAAGAGCCCGCTCCGCGCCGCCGCCTCGACCTCGTCGAAGTACGGGGTGATCGCCTCGGCGATCGATCTCCCGCTGACGAACGAGCGGACCCGATCGGCCCGGTAGGGCGAGTCGTCGCCGACATGGACCGAGCCGATCGTGTAGTCGTAGCGATGGGCGGTGAGGTGGGTCCGGATCTCCGCCTCGTAGCGGCGCTCGTACGTGAGCTCGCAGCCGAAGCGGATCGTCACGCCGTGTCCCGCCCATCGATCGGCCGCCGCACGGACGGACCGTTCGCGTGCCTCGTACGTCGCGTACGAGTAGGCGGGGGCGCGGGGATCGAAGTCGACGTGGTCCGTGATCGCGATCTCGGCGATGTGCCGCTCGGCCGCCGCCGCACCGTAGACGTCGATGGGGACGTCGCTGTCCGGCGACAGGTCGGTGTGGAGGTGGCTGTCGAGCGGCAGATCGCGGGCCTGTTCGACGGGCTCGATCATCCCTCCCTCATCCGCCGATGAGGCCGATCTCACGACCCACCCGCTCGAACGCGCCGAGGGCTGTGTCGAGCATGGTGTCCGTGTGGACGGCGGTGACGATGGTCCGGATCCGGGCCTTGTCGAGGGGGACGGTCGGGTAGACGACCGGCTGGGCGAAGACGCCCTCCTCGAGGAGTCGGTCGCTGAAACGGCCGGCGGTCGCCGCATCGCCCATCATGACCGGGGTGATCGGCGTCTCGGAGGCGCCGGTGTCGAAGCCGAGCCGGCCGAGCTCGCCCTTGAAGCGGCGGGTGTTCGCCCACAGCCGGTCGATGAGCTCGGGCTCGTCCTCCATGACCCGGATCGCCTCGCGGCATGCGCCGGCGACGGCAGGCGGCTGCGACGTCGAGAAGAGGAAGGGCCGGGCACGCTGGATGAGGATGTCGCGGAGGGCGCGCGGGCCGGCGACGTAGCCGCCGAGGACACCGATCGCCTTGCTGAGGGTCCCGACCTGGATCGCCACGCGACCGTGGAGTCCGAAGTGGTCCACCGTGCCCCGCCCGTCGCGACCGAGGACGCCGGAGGCATGGGCGTCGTCGACGAAGACGGCCGCCCCGAACTCCTCGGCTGCCTCGACGATGGCGGGCAACGGCGCGATGTCGCCGTCCATGCTGAACACGCCGTCCGTGACGACGAGGATGAGCCGGTGCGGTGCGCCGCCGGGCCCGCCCTCGCGGCGCGCCTCGGCGAGGATCGCGCGGAGCGCTGCGACGTCCCGGTGCGGGTAGATCTTCCGTGGCGCCCGCGACAGTCGCATCCCGTCGATGATCGAGGCGTGGTTGAGTGCGTCCGAGACGATCAGATCGTGCTCACCGGTGATGGTCGGGATGACTCCGGTATTCGCCGTGAACCCGGACTGGAAGGTGAGGACCGCCTCCGTCTGCTTGAACGCGGCGAGGGCCGCTTCGAGATCCTCGTGGAGGGTCATGGTGCCGGCGATCGTGCGTACGGCGCCGCTCCCGGCGCCGTAGTCCCGGACGGCGGCGAGCGCGGCGGCCCGGACCCGCGGGTGGTGGGTGAGGCCGAGGTAGTCGTTCGACGAGAAGCTGATGCAGCGTCGCTCGTCGACGCTGACGATCGGCCCCTGGGCCGAGCTCATCACCCGCAGCGGCCGGTAGAGCCGCTGGCGGCGGATCTCCTCGAGCTCCTCGTCGAGGAAGGCGAGCGGGTCGAGCCCGGTCATCGGGAGCGGTTCTCGGGATCCGCCGCCCGCATCACGCGGCTCCCGGCAGGAGGACGATCTTGCCGGCGTGCCCGGCGGCGAGGAGCTCGAACGCGTCGGCGAAGCGGTCGAGGGGCATCGTGTGGGTGACGATCGGCGACAGGTCGAGGCCCTGGGCGAGGAGGGCCTGGGTCCGGTACCACGTCTCGAACATCTTCCGCCCGGTGATGCCGTAGACGCGGATGCCCTTGAAGATGACGTCGTCGCTCAGGTCGAGGGTGATGGGACGGGACGGGATGCCGAGGAGCGAGACCCGACCACCGTTCGTCACGGCGGCGAATCCCTGGCGGATCGCGCTCTCCGCGCCGCTCATCTCGAGCACGATGTCGACACCGACGCCGCCGGTCGCCTCGTGGAGCCGGGCGGCCACGTCTTCATGCGCATCGATGACCTCATCGGCGCCGAGGGCCATCGCCATCGCGAGCCGCTCGGGGTTGATGTCCGTGGCGAAGACCCGCGCCGCACCGGCGAGATCCGCGATCGCGACCGCCATGAGGCCGATCGGCCCGCAGCCGAGGACGACGACGGTCTGGCCGGCGATCTCCTCGGTGAAGGCGGCGTGGACCGCGTTGCCCATCGGCTCCTGGATGGCCGCGATCTCCGGCCGGAGGCCCTCGGACGGCCAGGCGTTGTGGGCCGGCAGGACGACGTATTCGGCGAATGCGCCGTCGATGTCGATGCCGAGGATCCGGAGGTTCGCGCAGACGTGTTCGCGGCCGGTGCGGCACTGGTAGCAGCTGCCGTCCACGAGGTGCGTCTCCGCGGCGACGAGCGTGCCGAGCGGGATCGCGAGCCGGCCGAGGAGTCCGGGTCCGTGGGCGACGACGCGCCCGGCCATCTCGTGGCCGAAGATCCGCGGCAGGCCACCGCCGAGGCGGTTCTCCGCCCAGTCGTCCCAGCGATAGATGTGGAGGTCCGTACCGCACAGGCTTGCTGCCTCGACCCGGATGAGGAGCTCGCCCGGACCGGGCGTGGGGACCGCAACGGTCCGCAGCTCGGCGCCGGCCGCGGCCGTCGTCTTGACGAGCGCACGCATCGTCGCCGGGATCGACCCGCTCACCGGATCTCAGCGGCCGGCGGCCGCCGCCTCCTCGGCCACGACCGGATTGTCCGTGCCGCCGATCCCGCCGACCTCGACACGCACGCGGTCGCCCGGTTCGAGGAAGATCGGCGGGTCCCGATAGACCCCCACGCCACCCGGCGTCCCGGTCGCGACGATGTCACCCGGCTCGAGGGTGATCGTGGCAGTGATGAACTCGATGAGCTGCGGGATCTTCCAGATCATGTCGCGGGTGTTCCCGTCCTGCATGAGGAAGGGTCGTCCTGCCTCCGGACCACTGCCTCGCGTGAGCCAGCCGCGGATGGGGAGCTGGTCGGGTACCGGGACCTCGTCGCGCGTCACGAGGATGGCGCTCATCGGGAGGAACGTGTCCGAGCCCTTCGCGCGGAGCCACTGGCCGTCGCCGACCTCGCCCTCGTGGAGAGCCGCCTTCACGCCCTGCCAGTCGCGCGCGGAGACATCGTTCACGACGACGTAACCGGCGACGTGGTCGAACGCCTCGGCTGCCGGCACACGCCGTGCCCGCCGGCCGATGACCACGCCGAGCTCGGCCTCGAAGTCGAGGGCGTGGCAGCCCGCCGGCCGGACGATCGCACCGCCGTCCTCGACGACGGCACTGGTGAACTTCGCGAAGAGCATCGGCCGCGGTGGCGTCTGGCGCCCGCCTTCCGCGACGTGCTCCGGGTAGTTGCGGCCGACACAGACGATCTTCTCCGGGGTCTGGATCGCCGCCGCCGGCGCGAACGACTCGACGGGTCGACCCTCGGCACCGGCTTCGAGCGCCCGGGCGAGGGCGTCCGCCAGTCGCTCCTGCCAGCGCTCCGACTCGAGGAGCCAGTACGTGTCGAGGAGCGCGTCCGTGTGATCGAACCCGCCCGCGTCCCGAAGCTCGGGCGCCGTGATCGCCCGGTCACCGACCACGACGGCGAACGATCGCGAGCCGGTCTCCGGGTCGCGGTGGCTGAGGATGCGCATCGCCGGTCGAGCTCAGCTCGGACTCGGGCTGACCGGCGAAGGCAGAGGCGGCGGATTGCTCGGTGCCGCGCATTGCAGCTCCGGGTTGTACAGCTCGCCGTACTGCTTGAAGAACGCGAGCAGCTGGCCCGTGTCCAGGTTGTCCTGAAGCAGGATCCGATCCCAGACGACCGCCGCGAACTTCGTCGAGATCTGGTCGAAGCGGGCGACGACGGGGCCGATCTGGCCCGGCGGCACGCCGCAGACCGGACTCTTCGGGAACGTCGAGATCGAGGCGAAGTCCTTGAGCTTCTGGAGCGTCGCGGCGTCCGGGCAGCCGCCCTTGCACGAGTAGAGGACGACCATCGCGCCGTGCTCGAGATTGTGGATCCAGCCCTCCGGCAGGGCGGTCTCGTCGGGGCTGTAGAAGCGCGCCTGGATGGGACCCTGGCCGGCCGCGTTGTAGTGGTTCCCGGACGCAGGCGGGCAATAGGCGTACGTCTGCGGACTGCCGACGTTGACGTGGCCGCGGCCCATATCCGGCTGCGACTGGCCGATCTGGGGGCTCGTCCCGGGCGCCGCGGAGGCGGACGGCGCGGGTGTCGAGAGTGTCGTGCAGGCGTACGCCGGCTGGCTCGCGCCGAGGAAGAGGAAGGCGGCCGCGATGACGACGACCGCCGAGATCCCGCCGATGACGACCTGCTGACGGTGTCGCTCGAGGAACGATCGGTCGCGGTACGCGGTCCGGGGTCGTTCCCGGCGCCCGGCCCGGGCGGTCCCGGCCGGGCTCGTGGATCGGTGGGCGGCGTCGCGACCGGTGCCGGCCGTACCGGACCCGGCGCCTCCGGATCCGGCCGCCGGCCCGCCCCCCGTACCGGGTGGGTTCGCTGCGGCCGCCTTATCTCCGGGCGAGCCACTCGCCGATGTGCCGTGCGGGGGGATCCGGCCGGCCCGCGAGGGCCGGCGACTGCTCTTGCTCAACTGGTCAGCCTCTGCTGTCGATTGGGGTCAGGGGCGGTGTCGCCCGCGCTGTCGCCGAGAGCGTACCCTCCCGGGAGCGATCCGTGCCGAACGGTCATGGCTCGCTGAGCCAGGCCCGGACGCTCGGTCGGGTCAGGCCCCCGAGCAGAGCGGCCGCGAGAAGGGCGACGAGCGCGGTGAAGAGAACGCCGAGCGGACCCGCGGCGAACGTGAACCAGGCGAGCGGAACGGCAGGGATGGTGAGCGTCGCCAGTCCGAGCGCGAGGCCGCGGCTGGCCTCTTTCCGCTGGATGACGAGCGTCGTCGTGAAGATGGTGTAGGCGAGGAGGGCCATGACCACGACACCAAGCGGGCTCACCGGCGCGGAGATCGCCTCATCCACGACGAAGCGGAGGGAGAGCCCGATAAGGCCGAGGATCGCGAGCGCGTAGCCGAGGAAGAGGCGCACGCCGGCGGGCATTCGGCTCGGGATCGCGGGTGTCGCCATGACCGCGATTCTGCCACGACGCGATCGGGACCGGCCTCGGGTTCGGCCCGGCCCGCGTCGGACCCGCTCGCCGACGGTCCCCGGGTCGCCCGTATACTCGCGGTCTCGTGGCAGATCTCCCATTCGATCTCGGCGACGGACTGGCCGCCCGGCTCGCGCTCGCGTTCGACCGGGAGGAGAAGATCGTCCGTGCTCTCGAGGCGCTCGGACCGATCGCCGGGCGCGACCTCCTCGTCGTCGATCCGGCCGGCGGCGTTCGCCGCACGCAGCTCGCCGAGCGAGGGGCGCGGATCGTGGATGCGGTGCCCGGCGGACTCGCGGCGCATGCCCCCGCGAGCACGGACGTCATCGTCGGATTCTGGAGCGCGTTCCGGGCGCCGGGCGAGGACGAGTTCGCCGAGGCGGAACGGGTGCTCCGCCCCGATGGTCGACTCCTCGTCGTCCACGACTATGGCCGTGACGACGTATCCCGGCTGGCAGGCGATCGACCCGAGTACGGGTCGTGGAGCCGTCGCGACGGATGGTTCCTCCGGTCCGGATTCCGCATCCGCGTCATCCACTGCTTCTGGACCTTCGAGTCCGCCGAGGAGGCGCGGGATTTCCTCGAGGCCGCGTTCGGCGAGGTCGGGGCGACGGTCGCGGATTCGCTGCGGCGGCCGCGTCTCTCGTACAACGTCGCGATCTACCACCGGACGCGCGGCGAGCACCCGGCGGCAGCATCCCAGGGCATGGCGGACCGGCCCCGGCGACCCGCGACGGTCGGCTGACCCAGGCGCCGTGAACGACCGCTTCCAGGTCTCGAGACGGAACCCCGACGGGAGCCGCGGACGCGGCATCACCGGAAGCCGTCGGGTGGGCCGGATCGGCCGGGTGGAGCTGACGCCGACGAGGGCGATCCTCACGATCGCCGTCGCAGGCTCGGTCGGCTTCGTGGCATACACGTTCACGATCCGCGACGCGAATCAGATCCCGCTCCTCGCCGCGGGGTTCGCCGTCCTCGGGATCGTCTTCTCGGCACTCGCGATCATCGGCGCCACGGAAACGTATCGATCGGCGACGGAGGGCCGCACGGCGCGGGCGCTCGGCGTCGCGATCCTCGGCGGGCTCGCGGCGGTCGTCGCGTTCGCCTGCTTCGCCGGAGCCATCGTCGGAGCGCTCGTCGCCCGGACGTGAACAACCGTCGTGGCCGTCCTCGGGATCGATCCGCCGGCCGCGGACATACCCTCTGCTAGACTCCCGCCGTCGAGCGCACCCGACGGCCCCATCGTCTAGAGGCCTAGGACGCCACCCTTTCAAGGTGGAGATCAGGGGTTCGAATCCCCTTGGGGCTACCAGCCGTCCTTCGAAGATGGGTCGTGCCGGCGGGCGGCATCGATGACCGCGTCCGGGAGCACTGCCGCGGCGAGGGCGGACAGCACGTCGTCCTCGTCCGCTGCCGGGGGTCAGTTCTCCGTCGGGAGGTGGACGTAGGCCGACTGGATCCCGACACGGCCCGGACCCGTGAACCGGTTGAAGATGAGGTTGCCGGCTCCGCCGAAGATCCCGGTCTTGAGGCCGTAGACCTGTTGCTGCATCGGCACGTTGCCGTCGCGGTAAATCCAGCCGCCGGCTTCGACGTCGATCGACTCGCCCGGATCGAGGACCTTCTCGAAGACGTTCCCGTAGCCGTGCAGCCAGACGATCCCCTCCGACCCACGCGCCTCGAAGCGGTCAATGAAGAAGCCCGTCCCCCCGAACAGCATGTTCGAGACGCCCTTGACCCGGTTGAACGTGAAATCGACGTTGGCAGTCGCGGCGACGAACTGGTGCTCACGGACGAGGATCACCTGGCCCGGCTGCAGGTGCATCGAGAGGACGTGGCCCGGGTCGTCACGCGAGAAGGCGACTTCACCCGGACTCTGGGTCTCGGTCATGAACACCGGCATGCCCGCGATGACCCGCTTGAAGGCCCCCTGGAGGTGGTGCATCCCGATCTGCATCGCCGGGTCCTTCCAGAGGATGACGTGATGCTCGAAGAAGATCGGCGTGCTGCCGTCCGTCCGGATGTGGAGGACCGGCACGAGCTCGCCCTCGATCCGGTAGATGAGTCCCGGCCCCCGGCCCTCGTCGATCTTCGTCGGCAGGATCGTCGGCGGGGTCGGCATGGTGGGCCTCCTTCGGTCCTCACGCGCCGGGGCAGCGCGTCGAACGACCGCCCCGAGGATAGCGAGGCGATGACACCATGGCTTGTTCGTGGGTGGCTGGCGGACGCTCGTCGACTGCGGACTCGTGCCCGAAACCTGGTCGGCCCCCCTGCGAGCCCGCTGGAAGCAGCCACCCCGCCGAACCCGCACGGTGCCGGATGATCGTGAGCCAGACTATCGTCGGTGGTCCCCGCAGGTAGGGTCGGTCGGACAATCCGCACGCGGTTCACGAGGGTGGACAGTTCGACTCGCCGTCCTCATCCGGGTGCCGCTCGGCGCGCGGAGTCGAACGGCAGGCGGTCGAAGATGATCCGCATGTGGGTGATCCGGCCGTCCCTGACGGTGAGGCACTCCGCGCCCGGGGCGTCCATGACAGGCACGGTGTCGGCGTCATACATGAGGACCGCCGTCTGATCGTCACCGAAGGCGGCGATCAGGTTCGAACTCGTGAGGATCTCGACGAACGGGCCCATGAAGCCCCGGAACGCCTCGGCGCCGTCCAGCCGTCCCGCCGGTGCCAGGCAGACGATGTCCTCGGCGATGTACGTCATGGCCCGCTCGAAGTCGTGACTCGTCCAGGCGCGGTGGTACGCCAGCGCTGTCTCCAGGGCCGCGCTGCTGTTCTCGATCATGGCCGTTCCCTCCTCGCGATGGTCGGTGATGGTTGTTGGGACACCGCCAGCCCGACGAACGGAACGGCGCCTCGCGGATTCTGCGATCGGGCTCGAAGCGACGGCAGCCGGCTGGCGTGCCACGATGTGTCGATGAGCCGATCCACGCTTGACCGTGCGCGAGCGGGAGACGAGCAGGCTTTTCGAGAGCTCACCGACCCGCACCTTCGTGAGCTACACCTGCACTGCTACCGGATGCTCGGTTCGCTGAGTGATGCCGAGGACCTCCTGCAGGAAACACTGATCGCGGCGTGGCGCGGCCTGGACGGGTTCGCGGGTCATGCGTCGCTGCGGGCCTGGCTGTACCGCATCGCCACCAACCGCTGCCTCAACGCGATCCGTGACACCAGGCGGCGGCCGCCCACCGAGCCGGTACCGCCGTTCGATCCGTCCGAACCCTCGCGCCGCGGCGAGGTGACCTGGCTGCAGCCGTATCCGGATGCCTGGCTCGAACAGCTCGCCGACAAGAGGCCGGGGCCCGCGGCGCGCCATGAGGCTCGCGAAACGGTCGAGCTGGCGTTCATCGTAGCGCTGCAGCGGCTTCCACCGCGGCAGGCGGCCGCACTCCTCCTCTGTGACGTGCTCGGATTCGCCACTGCCGAAGCAGCGGTCATGCTCGACACCAGCCCCACCGCGGTCAAGGGTGTTCTGCAACGCGCTCGCGCATCTCTCGCGGGGTGCCGGAGCACGGCCGGTGAGGGTGCCGCCCCAGACCCCGGCTCTCCTGAGGCACGGGACCTCGCGCGACGCTTCGCCAACGCCTTCACCGCGGACGACATCGACGGCGTCGTCGCCCTGCTCACCGACGACGCCTGGCTGGCCATGCCACCGGCGCCCCACGAGTATCACGGTCGCGAGGCGATCGCGACCTTCCTGCGGACGAGCGCAACGTGGCGCGGGCGCCGCCGCTTCCGATTCGTGCCCACAGGGGCCAACACCCAGCCTGCCTTCGGCTGCTATCTCACCGAGTCCGACGGGTCGACCGCGCATCCCACCGGCGTCCTCGTCCTCACCATCTCCGGTAACCGGATCAGCGCCGTCACGCGCTTCCTCGACGAGGACCTGAATTCCTCGTTCGGGCTGCCCGCCACGCTCGACTGAGGGGCACGGACAGCCAGCGGCAGGGTGCTCGGTGTGGCTGGCAGGCTGGTTTCGCGACCGTCCGAATACTCCGGCTTTCCGCCGCGAAGCCAAGGTGATCAACCTCGCGAGCGCCCGACGCGCCGGGGCGTGATCATCGGCCTGCGGTGCGGCGGGACCGCAGCAGCGGCCGCCGGGCCGCTATCCTCGGCGCAGATGGAGACCCCTGACCCGCCGCGCCGATGACGCCCT
>JADMIG010000047.1 GCA_015478725.1 Chloroflexota bacterium
GCGCGGGTTCCGGGCGAGCACCCGTCGGCGTCGCTCGCTCGACGGGGTCGTAGGGCGGGATCCGCCAGGATCGATCGCGTCGCGGAGGCTCAGTGCGCCGCGAGGTCCCCCGACGCGACCAGCGAAGGTTGGTAGTGCTCGGTGAAGAACCGGCTCACCATCTCCCGACGGCTCCGAACGCCGACCTTCTCGAAGATCGCCTTGAGGTGATCCTGAACCGTGTAGGGCGACACGGTGAGCAGGGCGGCGATCTCGTTCGTCGACCGGCCCTGCAGCACCAGCTCGGCCACGTCTCGCTCGCGCGGCGTGAGCCCGTAGGCCTGGACGATCAGCGGTGCGATCTCGGGCGATCGGGCGGGCTCGATGATGACCGCCACCTTTCCGTCCGCGGTCCCTTCAAGGAGGGCACCGTGGAGCACCAGCCACCGGCCGCCACGGGTGAGCGCGCGCACCCGTGGGACTCCGGCTCGCCGAAGATCGGGCTCGGAGCGCGCGACTGCGGCCACCGCGGCGACGCTCGAGGGGAGCCGGTCCGGGACGCTGATGCCGACCTCGGCGAGCTCGGCCATCCAGCGCAGCGCTGGCTCGGTGAGCGATTCGATCCGGCCGGCCGCGTCGATGACGACCAGCCCGGGCGCCTCGTCTCCTTCGCCCGCCGCCAGGGCCAGGGTCAACAGCGAACGCCGGAGGGCCTGCGCGATCGGCCGGGAAAGCTCGGCGAGGAACGCGGCCTCGGCGGGCGTGTAGTCCGGACGGCCGGCAGCGCGGAGGAAGAGTGCCGCGCCCCAGCACGCCTCGGAATCGACGAACGCGACGCGCATCTCGTCCCGGAAGCCTTCGTGGGTCAGGAGTTCGCGGTACCGCGAGCTTCGTTCGGGGTGCCCCTCGGTGGCGCCGCTCAGCGACGCGGCGGGCACGTCGGCTCGGGCAAGATCCGAGAACTTGTTGAGGTCGTCGACCATGTACTCGTTATGCGCCCAGGCGGCAGGGGCCGGGATCCCGAATTCGTTGTAGTGGGATGTCGGGAGCAGGGTCGCGGGGTCCAGCTGGTGCCAGCACGAAAGGTCGAACGGCGCGACCTTGCCGATGAGCCGATTCGCCTCCGCATAGAAGACGAGCGGATCGACCGTGGTCCGGCAGAGACGGATGACGTCCGCTCGGACGCGTTCCTGGCCAAGGTGTTCGTTCACCGTGGCCGGAGTATAGGTGCGCGGGTGCGGGCCGAACATCCCAGCTTCGTGGGATGGAGCTCACGGAGCGGGACACGTAACGTGGCGGCATGGTTGGCCAGACCGAGAAGTTCGCCCACAGAGGCAGCCGCTCCGCGTGCCCCCTTCCCGCCGAACTGCGAGAGCGGCTCGACGGGGAACTCGTCGTCTGGCTCAGCAGTGTTCGGCCGGATGGCGCGCCGCACCTGCTGCCGCTCTGGTTCGCGTGGGACGGGGAGGCGATCACGATCTACAGCAAGCCGGAAGCCCAGAAGGTGCGGAACGTTCGACGCGACCCGCGGGTGATGGTGGCCGTCGGCCAGGCGGGGTCGGCCTTCACGGTGACGCTGCTCGAAGGCGTCGCCGAGGTGGTGGAAGGGCCGGGCGAACCCTCGGCCGAGAGCGGTCGCCTGGCCCGCTACCGGGATGCGATGCGCCAGCTGGGGATCGGGGTCGAGGACTTCCTCGCCACGTACTCGCAGCGGATCCGGATCCAGCCGGTGCGCGTCCTCGATTGGGGGATGCCGGACTGGCGTGCGGCCGTCGCCGCGGCTCGATCGCCGGACGCTCAGGTCGAACGAGTTACGGTCGCGTCCCCATTCCTCACGGCAGTCGCCACCGGGGCAGCGATATTCCGTTGAGCCGAGACCGGCAGGTCCGGCTCCGGCGTTTCACGGGCCGCTGCGGCGGCGCGGGCGGCAACGTCCGCCTCGAGCGCCGCCTGGAGCGGGGCGATACCGCCCTCAAAGGAGTGGGCGAGCAGCGGTCCGATCTCCTCGAGCTTCGCCCGATCCTTGGCACTCGACGGACGGAGGACCCGGACGGAGACCCGGGTGCCGGCCCCGTCCGGCGTCGGCTCGAGGATGTCGCTCAGGGTGAACTTCGGGATGCCCGGCATCGGCACCTGGAAGCGGACTGTCAGAAGCTCGGGCGGGCGCCAGGCGAGCACCTCCTCGACGATCGCCTCGCGACCGTGGACACAATGGTTCGTCGTGCCCACGCCGCGCCGTCCGCTGGTGCTCGCCTCCTCGACGGCCGTCACGCCAACCTGCCACTGCGGTCGCCGGGCGGGTGAGGTGATCCACTCCCAGGCGATCGCCGGTGGCGCGGGCAGGATGTAGGACGTGGACCAGGCGGCCTCATCGGCGGTAACGAGGACCGGCGCCCGCGATTCCTCGTCCCGCCATGCTGTCTCGAGATCGCGGACCCAGCCAACGACCTCGCCGACGACGTCGTACGTCTCGCGGTGCTCGAGCAGACCCGCCGCGGCCGGGTCGCTGAGGCTCATCGCCCCGCATGGCGGCGTCCGTGTAGAGCGCGTACGCCCCGAGATCGAGCGTCTCCTGGACGGTGTTCTTGAGGAGCCGGTGCACGACGATGACGTCGCGCCCGACCAGCCCATCGCGGCCGGCCATCCGCTGTCGAGCGATCGGCCCATGGTGGACCACGAACTTCAGGTCGAGCCGCGGGATGAGCGTGCATGCATTGCAGTCGCATTGCGAGGCCTGGCCGATGTCGCGCAGGTGCCGCCGGAACGTGAAGTAGCAGTGCTCGATGGTGTCCTGCAGCGCCGACCCGTCCACGACCTCCGCGATGACGTAGGCGAACGCGGCGTCCCCCTCGAGCTTCGCGAGCCGGAAGGGGGGTCGGAGCGCGCGGACGACGGCATCGGTGAGGTCGGCGAGGATGTCCTGAGCGTGGTCGAGCTCCACGCCTGCGAGGTAGCTCGTGTAGCCGCTGATATCCGCGATGACGAGACAGGCGGGTTCGGGTCGGTCGGGCATCGCCGGAGTTCCCCTTGATTTCCCCTGTTCGATGCGGGACGCCGGGCGAGCATACGCTCTGCCATGACCCGGTGGACAGGCGGTCCTCCGTGGGCCACAGTAGGTTCCCGCTCCGCGTGCAGGTGCCCTGCGCGGGAGTCGGGATGTCTCGGCACAAGGAGGCTCACATGGCGAAGTTCCTCTGGCAGGTCTCGTACACCACCGAGGGGCTCAAGGGCCTCATGAAGGAGGGCGGCAGCAGCCGGGTCGCGGCGATCCGGCGACTCATCGAAAGTCGGGGCGGCAAGCTCGAGGCGTTCCACTTCGCGTTCGGCGACGACGACGTGTACCTGATCGCCGAACTGCCGAGCAACGTGGAGGCGTCCGCGATCAGCCTGGCGGTCGGGGCCTCCGGTGCGGCGCGGGTCAAGACGGTCGTTCTGCTCAGTGCCGAGGATGTGGACGCAGCGACGAAGGCCAACGTCGGCTATCGAGCGCCGGGCGCCTGAGGATCGTCGATCTCCAGGTCCGCCGATCGTCGGGTGTGACACGAGGAGTGGTCGGATCGCCGCGACGGCGGCGAGGTGGAAGCTCCGCGTGCCGCGCCTCGCCGCCGGATCCTCGCGATGTACTCGGGCCGTACGGGCCGCCCGACCAGGGTTCATGATCTGCGGATGATCGAAACCGCGGACGTGATCGTTGTGGGCGCCGGAGTGCAGGGCGCGAGCCTCGCCTTCCACCTGACGCGACGCGGCGCCCGCGTCCTCGTGCTGGAACGTGCGACGATCGCAGCCGGTGCGACCGGGCGTTCTTCGGGCTTCGTCCGGATGCACTACGACCTGGAGAGTGAGTCGCGGCTCGCGTGGGCATCCTTCCCGTACTTCCGGGACTGGCCGGAGTTCGTTGGCGCCGGCGACTGCGGCTTCGTCCGCACCGGGTACCTCCAGCTGGTCCCGGAGTCGCTGGCGGATCACCTGCGAGCCAACGTCGAGATGCAACAGCGCCTTGGCATCGCGACGTTGGTCGTGGGCCCGACGGAGGTCTCCGGCCTCCTTGGCGGCGCGGCGACGGAGGACATCACGGTCGGGGCGTACGAGGCCGGGTCCGGGTACGCTGATCCGTCCGGGACGGCTGCCGGCTTCCTGGCTGCCGCCTGCCGCGGCACCGCGCGGGTGATCCAGGGCTGCCGCGTCGACGCGGTGTGGCTGGAACGCGGCGCTGTCGCGGGAGTCGAGACGAACCGTGGTCGGTTCGCCGCGCCGGTCGTCGTCGACGTGGCCGGCGCCTGGGCGGCGGAGCTTGCGCGGACGGTCGGGGTGGACATCCCGGTCGAGCCGTGGCGCCACCCCACCGCCTATTTCGGCCTGCCGCCTGGCCGCGGACCCGACTTCCCGATCGTGGTCGATGAACGGAACCAGGTGTACTTCCGCCCGGAAGGCCGCGAGATGATGCTCGTCGGCCTGGAAAGCGGGAACGAGCTCGGGGGCTCGCCCGACCGGCCGCTCGGGGCGCTGCAGCCCGGCGACCTCGAGGAGATGGGGTCGCGCGTGTGCGCCCGGGTTCCGTGGATGGCCGACGGCACGCTGCGCACGGCACATGGTGGACAGGATGGCATCACGCCGGATGAGCGCGCGATCCTGGGTCGAGCCGGCCCGGACGGGTTCTTCCTCGCCTGCGGCTTCTCGGGAACCGGCTTCAAGACCGCACCGGCGGTCGGTGCGTGCCTCGCCGAGCTCATCCTCGACGGCCGCGCGACGACTGCGGACATCTCCGCCTATACGCTGGACCGATTTGCCGAAGGACGGTATCTCGTGGGCGAACACCCATACGGCAAGCTCTGGCGCTGACGCCTCGCGTTCGGCGCCATCGCGCCACCAGATTCGGAGCGATCTCTCGTGACTCGGCTTGGCCGAAACCGGTTCCGGCGCCTGGGTCTGCAGCGCCGGATCATGCTCTATGTCACGGCAGGTCTCGCGGTCCTGTTCGGCGTCATCACGTTCCTCGGTCTCGGAGCGATCGGGCAGGCCACGCAGCTCGTCTACCAGGAACGGCTCACCACCGCCTATACGACGGCCGGCAGCCTGGAGCGGGACTTCGCGCACCTTGCCGGCGATGTCCTCGAGACGAGCCAGGAGCTTCTCGGCCAGGGCACGACGGGTTTCGGCGCTGGTTCCGCGAGCTGGATCATGGGCCACATCGGCCGCGGCGACCCGTACCCGTTCTTCGACGTGACGGGCATCTGGCTGGTCGACTCCAGCGGGCGTCTGCTCGATCAGGCGGGTAGCCCGAGCGCCACCGCCGTCGACAGTGCGGCCGCGGCGCGTTCCATCGCAGCCTCGCTTCACGATCCGTACGCCGTGTTGCGGGCCGTCGAACCGGTGCCTGGTTCGGTCGCGTTCGCCAGCGTGGCGGTCCGACTCGGCGCGGCAGGCGACCTGGCCGCCCCGATCGCCGTCGTCACCACCGTCTCGATCAACAGCGCGAACGACTTCAATCCCGCCCGCTATGGCCGTTCGGCCCTGAGCCCTGTTCCGGCGGGGCCGGCCGCGAGCAGCGCCGAGCGGTACCACCTCGAGGTCGTCGACGCGCTCCTCGGGATCGCCGTGCTCGGGATCGGTCCGGATGAGCATCCTGGCCAGCTCAGCCCCCACTACGCGGCGGTCCGGGCGCTCATGGCCGCCGGAGGCGCCGCTGCCCAGCTCCACGAGCCGGGTCCCCACGACACGTTCGCCCCCCACGTCATGGCCGTGGTCCCGCTGCCAGGCAGTCCCTTCTACGTCATCCTCGAACAGCCGGTCGATGTCGCCCTGGCCCTCCCGAACCAGCTCCGCGACCAGCTCCTGTTCACGGCCGGCGCAGGATTCGTCGCTGCCTTGGCCCTGGCCTGGATCACGACCCGCCATGTCGTCAAGCCAACCGAGCAGCTCACGGCGGCCGCGGAGCGGATCGCGGCCGGCGACCTCGCGAGCCCGATCAACGTGAGTGCCCAGGACGAGGTCGGCAGTCTCGCCGAGAGTCTCGAGGCGATGCGGGGGCGACTTCAGACGGCGTACGCGGCGATCGAAGGAACGAACCGTGAGCTCGAGAATCGTGTCGCCGAGCGGACGGCGCGCCTCGGGCAACTCCTCCGCCAGACGATCACCGCACAGGAGGAGGAACGTCGGCGCCTTGCCCGGGAACTCCACGACGAGACAGCCCAGACGATCGCGGCGCTCTCGATCGCGCTCGATCGTGCACGCGACGACCTTGGCCAGGCACCACCGGCGACGCTCGCCCGGATCGGCGAGGCGCGCGAGATCGCTGCCCGTCTTCTGGCCGAGACACGGCGGCTCATCCTCGGCCTTCGGCCGGCCGTGCTCGACGACCTCGGTCTCCTCGCGGCGATCCGCTGGCACAGCGAGGAGATGCTCGGAGACTCCGCGGTCGAGGTCGCCATCGAGGCGGATCCGCTGCTGCCGCGCTGGCCCGATCACATCGAGGTCGCGCTGTTCCGCATCGCCCAGGAGGCGATCACCAACGTCGCCAGGCATGCCGACGCCCATCATGTGACGATCCGGGTGACCTCCATCGCGTCCACCGTGACGATCAGCGTCGCCGACGATGGCCGAGGTTTCGACGTTGAGCGCGCTCTTGGCTCGACCGGACCGGACGCGGAGAGCGTCGGGCTGATCGGGATGCAGGAACGCGTTCGGCTGCTCAACGGACAACTGCAGATCCGCTCGACCGAGGGCGGCGGAACGACCGTCCTCGTGGAGGCGCCGGTCATCGACGAGGAAGCCTGAATGCCGAAGATCCGCGTCGTCGTCGTGGACGACCACACGCTCATCCGCCAGGGGATCGTCGGGCTGCTCGACAGTCAGCCCGACATCGAGGTGGTCGGCCAGGCCGGGAGCGGCCAGGAGGCGATCGCGACCGTGGTCGAGATCGCGCCGGACATCGTGCTCATGGATATCAGCATGCCCGGCATGAGCGGGCTCAATGCGACCCGCGAGATCAAGAGCCGCCTGCCCGGTGTCCAGGTCGTCATGCTCACGATCCACGATCGCGAGGACTACCTGTATCAGGCCCTGCGGGCCGGCGCGTCAGGCTACGTCCTCAAGGGTGCCGATGTCCACGACCTGCTGGCCGCCGTGCGGAGTGCCCGAAGGGGCGAGGTCTACCTCTACCCGAGCATCACGAAGACGCTCGTGACCGACTACCTGCGCCGGGCACGCGGTGGCGAAGCCGCCGAGTCGTACGGCGGCCTGAGCGACCGTGAACGCGAGATCCTCAACCTCATCGCCCAGGGCAGGACGACCGCTGAGATCGCCGGTGAGCTCGTCCTGAGTCCGCACACGGTCCAGTCGCATCGGGATCACATCATGGCCAAGCTCGATCTGCACTCGAAAGCCGCGCTCATCAGGTACGCCATCGAGAAGGGCCTGCTCGAGCTGTAGGCCGGCTCCCTTCGCGCTGCGGCCGTCATCCCCCGAATCGCCCACCCCCGAATCGGGCATCGGGCGCATGCCGTTCGCCCATCCAGCCGATGGCCATGCCCGCGCGGGTCGCCCAGACTGACCTCAATGCCAGTTGCGCACCCTGCCGGCCCGTGCCGCCTCCTCTCGGAGTGATCCCAATGTTCCGTCCTCTCGGTCGACCCCTCCTGCTCCCGGTCGTCGGGCTCCTCTCCGCGCTCGTCGTCGGCGCCTGTGCCGGCAGCGCCCAGGGAGTGCCGACGTGGACCTTCCCGCCACCGGTCGCGAACGGTGCGCCAGGCGCCTCGACAGCGGCAACCTCCGCCAGCTCGGCACCGATCGCCTCGACAGCGGCAACCTCCGCCAGCTCGGCACCGGTCGGTCAGACGGCGCCCGCCGCGCCCTCCGCGCCTCCGAACGCGGCGCTTGCCGCGACCGCAGTCGGGTCGGGGATCGTCACCCGGCTCGACCTCACCATCGTCACCGGTGACATGATCGGCCACACGGAATACCCCGCCTTCGTGCCGTCGGACTTCACCCTTCCGGCGAACTCGACGGTGGTCGTGACGATCACGAACTTCGACAATGCGACGCCGCTGCCGAAGGGCGCCGAGAACTTCGCCACGGTGTCCGGCACCGTAGGCGGCACGATGACGACGGCTCCGATCAAGGCCGCGTACCCGAATCGCCCGGCCGGTGCGAGCCGGACGCTGAGCGGCATCGATCCGGCGGCCGCCTCGCATACCTTCACGATCCTCGCCCTCGGGATCAACGTGCCGATCCCTGCGATGTCGCGTACCACGTTCACCATCCACACCGGTGCCCCGGGAACCTATGTCTGGCGCTGCTTCGACCCCTGCGGTGCCGGCGCGACAGGCTGGGGCACGGCGATGGCGGCGAAGAGCGGGTTCATGCAGGGCTCCCTCACCGTGGCGTAGCTCCCTCACCTCGGATTCACTGCCCGCCGATTCGCCTGACGGCCACCCGAGCGCGGATCTGCACGTCCAGCCCTGAGTCGCACCGTGTCCGCCGTCCGTCGCGCTGTTCTCAGGCCGAACAGCACTATCGGCGAGCGGTCCCCCTGGCGAAGACTGGCCGGACGCCACGAACGAACGTCACTGGCGGCTATCCGACGAAGGAGAGCGACCCGATGAAGAAGGCGGCCATCGTCTACCGCAGCCGGACCGGCACCACGCGGCGGCTTGCCGAGGGGATCGGCGCATTTCTCGCGACGCGTGACATCCAATCGACCGTCGTCTCCATCGAGGAGTGCGACGTGCGGACGCTCGGGGATGTGGACTACCTGTTCCTCGGCTGCTGGACCGGCGGCCTCATGGTGGTGCTCCAGCATCCCGACCAGCCGTGGATCGAGTTCGCCCGCCGCCTGCCGGCGCTCGCCGGTCCCCGGGTCGGCCTGTTCACGACCTACAAGATCGCTTCCGGCAGCATGTTCGCCCAGATGCGCAGGCATCTCGCGAGCAGGATCCCGGCCATCGGGCTCGAGCTGAGATCGCGGACCGGCCGGCTCTCCGACGCCGACACGCGGGCGCTCGAACGGTTCATCACCGGAGCGTGATGGGCAGTCCCATGACCCGTGACGCGGTCCTCCTCACGGCCTACGGCGGCCCAGTACGCCTCGACCAGGTCGAGGCGTACTACACGGACATCCGCCACGGTGCCCCTCCGCCACCGGAGTTGCTCCGTGAACTTCTCCGCCGCTACGAAGCGATCGGAGGAGGATCGCCTCTGTCGGCGATCGTCGAGCGCCAGCGGGCCTGTCTCGCCGACGCCCTGGCCGCGCGAGGATGGCCCGTCGCCGTCTACGCCGGCATGAAGCACATCGCGCCATTCATCGGCGACGTCGTGGACCGCATGGCGACGGACGGCATCGAACGGGCCGTCGGGATCGCCCTCGCCCCGCACGCGTCGGCGGTGACGAGCGGGACCTACCGGCGAGCCGTCGAGGATCGGCTGGCCGGCCTGCCGAGAACCCTGACGTTCCGGTTCATCGAATCGTGGCACGCGGAGCCACGATTCATCAGTGCGCTCGCAGCGGCGACGACGGACGCACTCCTGCGGTTTCCCGATCCGCGGCGCCCGCATGTCGTGTTCACGGCCCACAGCCTGCCGGAGCGGGTGGTCGATGCCGGCGACCCATACCCGGGCGAGGTGGCGCGGACGGCCGCTCTCGTGGCCGAAACCCTCGACCTGGAGACGTTCGAGGTCGCCTACCAGAGCGCCGGGCGGACGGCCGATGCCTGGCTCGGCCCTGACCTCCTCGGCCGGATCCGCAGACTCGGCGAGGCCGGATGTCGGGAGGTGGTCGTCTGCCCGGTCGGGTTCGTGGCCGAACACCTCGAGGTCCTCTACGACATCGACATCGAGGCGCAGGCCGTCGCCGCCGACTCGGGGGTTCGTCTCGAACGCGTCCGTGCGCTCAACGACGATCCCGTGTTCATCGCCGGGCTTGCCGATCTCGCCGAGGGAGCGTTCTCATCGGAGGCCGCCTGATGGACCACGTTCCCGCCCACGAGTCGGAGCGCGATCGAGGGCATCCTCCGGGCGTTGGAGCGGTGCGCCCGAACGGCTTCGTCTTCGACCGGGCGCCGATGCTCGTCTACTGGGAAACGACGATCGCCTGCGGCCTCGCCTGTCGCCACTGCCGCGCCGTCGCGATGCCGTCGCCCGGCCCGGGCGAGCTCTCGACTCATGAGGGCATCCGCCTCATCGAGGCGCTCACCGGCTTCGATCGTCCGTATCCCCACCTCGTATTCACCGGCGGGGACCCGCTCCGGCGCCCGGATCTCGTCACCCTGGTCAGGGCTGCCACCGATCGCGGGATCGGGGCCTCGCTCGCGCCGAGCGTGACCGATGAGATGACCCCGGCGCGACTCGCCGAGCTGCGCGATGCCGGCATCCAGACGATCTCGCTCAGCCTCGACGGTTCGACTCCCGAACGGCACGATGGAGTCCGAGGTGTGCCTGGAACGTTCGCGGCGACGCTCCGGGCGGCCGGCTGGGCCAACGAGCTGGGTCTTCCACTCCAGGTCAACACGCTCGTCGCTGCGGAGACCCTCGACGACCTGCCGGCCATCCACCGTCTGCTCACCGGCCTGCCGATCCTCCGCTGGAGCCTCTTCTTCCTCATCTCGGTCGGGCGCGGCTCGGTCCTGAAGGAGATCGGCCCGGGCGAATCGGAGCGTCTGGGGCGGTGGCTCTACGACATCGCCCGGGTCTCGCCGTTCCAGGTCAAGACCACCGAGGCGATGCACTACCGTCGGATCGCCATCGGCCGGATGCGCCGGGACGGCCTCGACGAGGCGGCCATCCGAACGACCTCCGTCGGTCGCGGCTTCGGCGTCCGCGACGGGAACGGCATCCTCTTCATCCGCCATGACGGCGTCGTGTACCCGTCGGGCTTCCTGCCCATGGAGACCGGCAACGTCAAGACGGACGACGTCGTGACCCTCTACCGGCAGCATCCGCTCTTCGTCCGGCTGCGCGATGTCGGCACGTACAAGGGTCGGTGCGGGCGGTGCCCATTCAACACCCGGTGCGGCGGCTCGCGCGCCCGCGCCTTCGCCCGGACGGGCGACCCGCTCGAGAGCGACCCGCTCTGTCCATACGTTCCCAGTCCGACCCTGAACGACGCGTGACCGTCCTCGTCATCGGCGGAGGGATCACCGGGCTCGTCGCGGCCCGCGAGCTGGCCCGAGCCGGCCGGCCGGTGGTCCTCATCGAGGCGACCGCGCGACTCGGCGGCAAGATCGTGACCGAGCGCCGCGCCGACTTTCTCGTCGAGCATGGGCCGGACTCCTTCATGACGACGCGGGCCGCCGCCATCGAGCTCTGCCGCGCGGTCGGCCTTGGCGAGAGGCTCGTCACGCCGCTCACTCCGGGCGGAACCCTCATCCACGAAGGGGGTCGGTTCTTGCCTGTGCCGGCCGGTCTGGCACTGGTCCTGCCGACGAAGCTCCGGCCGCTCCTCACGACCCCCCTGCTCTCACCCCGCGACAAGGCGCGGGCCGGTCTCGATCTCCTGCTGCCTCGCCGTCGCACGGATGCGGATGAGTCGATCGGGACATTCCTCCGCCGCCGGTTCGGGTCGGGCGTCGTGGAGCACGTCGCCGCGCCGCTCGTCGAGAGCGTCTACGGGGCCGATATCGACGAGCTGAGCCTCCTCGCCCTGGCGCCGCAGTTGCACGAGGCGGAGCAACGCCACCGGAGCCTCGTCCTGGCGGGTCTCGCGCTCGGTCGGGCCCGCGCCGCATCGGTCGCCCAGCCCGTGTCGCCGTTCCTCACCTTCGCCGACGGCCTGGGCGAGCTCACGGCTGCGCTGGCGGCCGAGCTGGCCGCGGATCCACTGGTCGAGCTGCGCCTGGCGGCGCGGGTCGACGGCCTGGAGTCGGAGCGCGACGGCCTCGCCGTCGTGGTGGACGGCGAGACCGTCCGAGCCTCCTCGGTCGTGTTCGCCACCCCGGCCCCGGAGACCGCCCGGCTGCTTCGCTCATCCGTCCCGGCGGCCGCGGACTCGCTCGACCGGATCGCGGTCGGCTCGTCACTCGTTGTCAATCTCGGGCTGCGGGCATCGGACGTGCCGGAGTTGCCGGCAGGGCACGGCTTCGTCGTCGCTTCCGGCGAGGGTCTGGCGATGGCCGCGTGCTCGGTCGTCTCGGCGAAGTGGCCCGGCCGGGCGCCCGCCGGCCACGTCCTCCTCCGGGCGTCGTTGCGCCAGCCGACGGCACGTCTCTTCGACTCCACCGACGACGCGGTGGTGGGGCTCGCGCTCGAGGATCTGCGCAGGACGATCGGGCTGCGGGGCGATCCGGTCCTCGCGACCGTAGCCTGCTGGCGGGACGCGATGCCCCGCTACGTCGTCGGTCACCTGACCCATGTGCAGGATGCGGAGGCGGCGATCCGTGCCGCGCGTCAGCCGTTCGTCCTCGCCGGGGCCTGGTACCGGGGCGCGGGCCTGTCCGAGTGCATCGCCGGGGCGAAGGCTGCCGCCGATCAGGTCGGGAGCTCCGCTCGCGAGCCCCGGCGGCGGCACGGGCGGGTGGATCCGATGGCGAGGACAGGCCGTTTGGCACTTGGAGGAGCGGCGCTGTCCAGCGAGGATTCACACGACCCGGAGAGGTCGACTCGCTGACCCAACCCGAGATCGCATCAACGGAAGGAACGTCCCGAGACACGCTCAACGGACGCACGGCCAGAGATCACATCCACGGCCGAATTGCGACGGGCCACTCCGGGTCGCTGCGTTCATGAGAAGTTCCCGTTTGGCCTCGTGCAGACGAGGCGAAGGGCTCGCGGTCCGACGGCAGCCGGCTGACGTGGACCTCGACGGCACGGGGTGTGGCGCGATGACGCGGATCGCTGTGTTGTTCATGGCGGCGCTCGCGGTGTTCGGGCTTGCGGCCTGCGCCCAGTTCACGGCCCGGACCTCCGGCAACGGCTGGGCGGATGTGGTCATGACGGAGATGCGGTTCGGTCCGAACCGCATCGACGCGAAGGTCGGCCAGCCGATCACGATCGTCATCGTCAACCGCGGCGCCCAGCGCCATGACCTCGCGTTTCCGTCGATCGAGATGCCGAGCCTGCGGGGCGTGGAGACGCTCACGCTCCCTGGTCAATCGACGACGCTGA
>JADMIG010000048.1 GCA_015478725.1 Chloroflexota bacterium
AAGGGTCGTGACAGGCCCCGATCAGGCCCGCCGGGCGCTGGAAGTTCGGTCTAGTAGTCCATGTCTCCGCCATAGCCGTTGCCGGCGGGCACGGCCTGCTTCTTCTCCGGGATGTCCGTGATGAGCGTCTCCGTCGTGAGGACCATCGCGGCGATGGAGGCGGCGTTCTGGAGCGCCGAGCGGGTCACCTTGGCGGCGTCCACGATGCCCTTCTTGAACATGTCGCCGTACTCGCCCTTGAGGGCGTCGAAGCCGTGGCCGATCTTGGCCTTGCGGACCTGCTCCACGACGACCTCGCCGCGCGCGCCGGCGTTGTCGGCGATCTGGCGGGCCGGCGCCTCGAGCGCCTTGCGGACGATATCTACGCCGACCTGCTCGTCTCCTTCCAGCTTGAGCTTGTCGAGCGCCGGGATGGCCTGGAGGAGGGTCGTGCCGCCGCCGGCGACGAGACCTTCCTCGACGGCCGCGCGGGTCGTCGAGAGGGCATCCTCGATGCGGTGCTTCTTCTCCTTGAGCTCGACCTCGGTCGCGGCACCGACCTTGATGACGGCGACGCCACCGGCCAGCTTGGCGAGGCGCTCCTGGAGCTTCTCCTTGTCGTAGTCCGAGGTCGTGTCCTCGATCTGCGCCTTGATCTGGCTCATCCGGGCCTTGATCTGGTCCGGTGCGCCGGCGCCGTCGACGATCGTCGTGTCGTCCTTCGTGGCGACGACGCGACGGGCCTCGCCGAAGTCCTCGAGCCCGACGCTGTCGAGCTTGCGACCGATCTCCTCGCTGATGACCGTGCCGCCGGTGAGGATGGCGATGTCGCGGAGCATCTCCTTGCGCCGGTCGCCAAAGCCCGGCGCCTTCGCCCCGAGGACCGACACCGTGCCACGGAGCTTGTTGACGACGAGGGTCGCGAGCGCCTCACCGTCGATGTCCTCGGCGATGATCACCATGGGCTTGCCCTGCTGGACTGCCTTCTCGAGGGCCGGGAGCATGTCCTTGACGCTCGAGATCTTGCGATCCGTGATGAGGATGAGCGGATTCTCGAGGACCGCCTCCATGCGATCGGCGTTCGTGACGAAGTACGCCGAGAGGTAGCCTCGATCGAACTGCATCCCCTCGGTGTACTCGGTCTCGAGGCCGAGGCTCTGGCCCTCCTCGACGGTGATGACGCCGTCCTTGCCGACCTTGTCCATCACCTCGGCGATGATCTCGCCGACCTCGGGATCGGCGGCGCTGATCGCGGCGACCGCCGCGATCTGCTTGCGGTTGTCGACCGGGCGCGACTGCTTCTTGATCTCCGCGACGATCGCCTCGACGCCCTTCTCGATGCCCCGCCTGACACCCATCGGGTTGGCCCCGGCGCTGACGTTCTGGAGGCCTTCGGCCACGATGGCCTGGCCGAGCACGATGGCGGTCGTCGTTCCGTCGCCGGCGACGTCATCCGTCTTCGTCGCGACTTCCTTGAGGAGCTGGGCGCCCATGTTCTCGAAGGGATCCTCGAGCTCGATATCACGGGCGATCGTCACGCCGTCGTTCGTGATCGTCGGCGAGCCGAACTTCTTGTCGAGGACGACATTGCGGCCCTTGGGGCCGATCGTCACCTTGACGGCGTCGGCCAGCCGGTCGACACCGCGCTTGAGGCTTCGTCGCGCCATCTCATCGAAGAGGAGCTGCTTGGCCATGGTGTGTGTTGTCCTTTCAGGATGTGCGGTTGGCCTCGCGGCAGCTGCCGGGGCGTGGCGGAGCCGGGGCCCGACCTACGGTCGGCTCTCGACCACCGCGAGGATGTCCTTCTGGCCGATGATCATGAGGTCCTCGCCGTCAAGCTTGAATTCCGTCCCGGCGTACTTCGCGTAGAGGACCTTGTCGCCCTTCTTCACGTCGATCTGCTCGCGCTTGCCATCGTCGAGGATGCGGCCGGGGCCGACAGCGATGATCGTCCCCTCCTGGGGCTTCTCCTTCGCGGTGTCCGGGATCACGATGCCGCTCTTCGTCGTCTCCTCGCCGGGAGTCGGCTGAACGACGACGCGGTCGCCCAGAGGTCGGAGCTTCTTCATGGTCGACGTGGCGTCGTGCGCGGTCGGCTTCGAGGCGTGGGCGGGTCTGGTCGCGGTCGCGGTGGCCATGGGATGGTTCCTCCTCAAGGTCGTTCTGCGGATGGCGGATGGGGGTTCGCGCGGCCTGCGGCCGAGACGTCCGAGGCGGGCTCTCAGCCGTGCGGGACAAGCCGGGTAATCGTCTCTGCTGAACCGTCGCAATCGTATGGTATTATCTGGACTATGTCAATCGACACCCCGGCCGAATCGCCCGCACGCCTGACCTCGACGTCATACCTCGTGCTGGGCCTGGTCGAGCGCGAAGGTCCATCCACTCCCTACGAGCTCAAGCGCCACGTGGCGACGACCATCGGTCACTTCTGGTCCTTCCCCCACGCGCTGCTCTACAAGGAGCCGCCGCGCCTCGTCGAGCTGGGGCTGTTGACGGAGGAGCGCGAGGCGGATGGGCGGCGACGACGGCTCTTCACGATCACCGGCCGCGGCCGCGCGGCGATCAGGGCGTGGCTCGCGAAGCCCTCCCCGGAACCGACCGAACTGCGCGATGCCGGCCTGCTCCAGCTGTTCTTCGCGGATCTGGGGCCAGCCGACCAGCGCCGGGCTCTGGCGGTCGCTCAGCTCGCGATCCATCGCGCCGTCCTCGCCCGCTACGAGGAGGATCGGCGCGCCGAGGGCCTGCACGACGGATCGGACGCGGCGCCGCGCACCGTCGAGCACTGGCGCGGAGTCACGCTGCCGATGGGCCTCCTCTACGAGCGGGCCGCGGTCCAGTTCTGGGAGGGGATCGCGGCGGGCGCCCGGGTGGATGACACCGCCGCGGAGGGCTGACCCAGGCGTGAGTCGATCTCGAGGCGTGCGACCAGGATGGCCGTCCACCTCGGTCGGCTACGACCAGTCGGGATCGTCCGCCGTCCGGCGACGCTGGTGTCGAGGGGCAGTCCCGATGCTGTCCATGACCTTGCGGAATGATGCAGTCGCGAGGGCGACCACCGAGTCGGCGGCGCCGTAGTAGACGGACAGGCGGTCGGCAGCCGCATCGAGGATCCACCCGCAGGGAAACACGACCTGGCCGACGTCACCGGCGCGCTCATAGGCCGCGCTGGGAGCGAACACCCACTCGTCGCTCCGACGGAGCACGACGCGGGGATCGTCGAGGTCGAGGAGGGCCAGACCGACCCGATAGATGGGACCCGCCGCGGTGGCATGGGCGCCGTGGTAGAGCACGAGCCAGCCCTCCGCGGTCTCGAGTGGGGGCGGTCCCAGGCCGATCTTGCCCGCGTCCCACCATGCGCCATCGCGCGCCTCCAGGAGGAGCTCGTGATCGCCCCAGTGACGGAGGTCGGGCGAGAACGAGATCCACATGTGAGCCCCACCGCGGAGCGGGGACGGCCGATGGATCATCGCCCACCGTCCGCCGATCTGGCGCGGGAAGAGTGCCGCGTCCTTGTCCTCCGGCGGCGTCACCGGACCGAGCCGACGAACCTCGCGGAAGTCGCGCGTCAGGGCCAGGGACACGAGCGGTCCGCGACGGCTGTACGCGGTGTACGCGATGGCCCACTCTTCGCGGTCCGCGAGCCACGTGAGGCGTGGATCCTCGCAGCCCCAGATCTCCTCCGGGTGCTGCTCGACCGGCTGCAGCAGCGGCTCGGCATCGAAACGCCAGGAGGTCGCACCGTCGAGGCTGCGCGCCACCTGGAGGTGCGAGATGCCCCGCAGATCCTCGACCCGGACAAGAAGGATCGTCTCCTCACCGACCCGTGCCGCGCCGGGATTGAAGACCGCGTTGGCGCGGTATGGCAGGTCCGCAGCCGTGAGGATCGGGTTGTTCTCGGCCCGCTGGAGGAGATGGTCCAAGGCTGTCACGCTCCTGTCACTGACACTGCCACGAGACCCGGCGATGCGGCCTCGAGGGTGAAACGGCCGCGCATGGCGCGCATGTGCTCCAGTGCGATCAGCCACATGAGGGTCGACTCGGCGCCCTCGTTGTGGTTCATGCCGACGGGGGTCAGCCCATCGCGGCAGCCCCCTCCCTGCGGGTCCGCGATCGCCAGACCCAGATCGTTCCCGCCGAGGAACCAGGCGTACGCGGCTTCGGCGGCTCGGCGGTAGCGGTCCTCGTGGGTGGCTTCCCAGGCGATCTCGGCTGCGAGCAGCAGCGCCGTGGCCTCGATGGGCTGCTGATCGAAGCGGGCGCGCACCCCATCTCGTGGCCACCACCCCCGGTTGCCGACGGTCGTCAGGTGTCCATCGGAGGCCGTCTGGGCCTCGATCAGCCAGTCGAGGACCTGCCCGCCGAGGCGGACCATGTCCGGCGCGTCGAGGAACTCCCCGCCGCTGATCAACGCTCGCGCCACAAGTCCATTCTCGTACGTCAGCACGGCCTCAGGCCAGGGCCACCGAACGGTCACGGTCGGTCCCTCGAACTCCGCCCGCAAACTCGTCGCCAGTCGCCGGTACGTCGGCGCGATATCGCCTGTCCCGCCGGCCCGCAGGGCGGCGTCGCATGCGAGCAGGGCCGAAGCCCGGGGACGTAACGCCCGCAACCGGAGCGTCGCCGGGAGCGCACGGTGGAACAGGGAGGTCACGGCATGGCGGAACGCCTCGTCGGGTGCTTCCAGCATCGCTTCGGCGAGGGCCAGCACGGCCCGGGCATGGGCGTCCTCGGATCCGGGCGAGTCGAGCCAGGTGCCGTCGACGGCACGGAAGTTCCGGAAGCGGCCGGTCGAGACCTCGAACGCATCCGCGAGGAACCGCTGTGAGCGCCACGCGCTGGCGCTCACAGCCGCCCAGCCCAGCTCACGCCGATGCAGGAGATCGACGGTGAGCGAGCGGCACACGTCGTCCGTGCAGTACCCATGTTCCGGGCTCGGGCGACGTCCCACCGCGTGCTGCATGATCCCGATGGAGTCGGTGAGCGCCTCGAGATGCCGCCGACTGACGGGGTACAGCGGCGCGACGTCAGACACCGATCGGGAACATCGACGCCCGGGCGGTCGCGGCGACCGGCGTCAGTCTCGCGACTCGCTCGAACACGCGCATGTACGCCGCGCCCACCGATCGCCACAGCATCGGACGACTGTATTCGTGGGCCCGACGTCCGACAGCCGTTCGCAGACCCGGATCGGTGAGGAGGTTGGCGACGGCGTCGGCAAGGGCCCCGGGGGAGCGCGGCGGGACGAGCACGCCACGTCCGTCGGCCAACAGCTCGGTCGCATATGTGTACGGCGTCGACACCACGGCTCGGCCGGCGCCCATCGCGTAGGAAAGTGTGCCGGACACGATCTGGTCGAGGTTCGGGTACGGCGTGACGAAGACGTCTGCCGCCTGGAGCCATCGCCCGAGCTCCCCCCGGCTCACAAAACGATCGACGAACCGCACGTGGTCGCCCATGCGGAGCGAATCGGTCCGTGCGACCAGGCTCCGACGATAGGCCTCCCCTTCCCGTCGGAGCAGGTCCGGGTGGGTCGCCCCAAGCACCACGTAGCAGGCATCGGGCACGTCGCGCACGATGGCCGGCATGGCCTCGATCGCCAGTTCATACCCTTTGCCCGGGCCGAGCAGCCCGAAGCTCAGCAGGACGCGCCGGCCGACCAGGCCCAGGGCCGGTTTGGCGGAGTCCGGGTCGACGAGCTTCAGATCCGGGACTCCGTGTGGCACGACCTCCACCCGGCTCGAGTCGACGTCATAGACGGTGGTCAGGAGCGACGCGGCGGACTCGGACATCACCACGGTCGTCGCCACGTCCCGCACGAGCCGCGAGAGGATACGACGCTGGGACGGGGTCGGGTGCCGAAGGACCGTATGGAGCGTGGCGACGACCGGCCTGTCGAGGGCGGCGACGAAGTCCAGGACCCGGGCACCATCGTCGCCACCCCAGATGCCGTACTCGTGCTGGATCGAGACGACATCCACATCGCAGTCGCGGAGCGCTCGGGCCGTCCGCGTGTAGTCGGCATCCACGTCCCGCCGGATGCGATGGTGGACTTCCACCGGGTACGGCTCCACCTGGCCGGCCGGCTGGAGGGCGACGATCTCGTGCGCTCCGGCGACGGAGGCCAGGTCGCGGGTGAACGTCGCGATCCCGCAGCGCCGGGGTGGATAGGTCGACACGAATGCCGTCCGGATGCCCATGCAGCGCTCCTCTCGGGATGCAGATGCCGAGCAGGGCGAACAAGGAGTTCGGCTGGACGACGGGTGCGGATGCCGGTGATCTGGTCGTGCGCCTGGCCAGCCGGCAACCGCGTCTGGCTGACACATGGTACCGCCGGAACCCGAAGGTGACCGACGTCGCGCTCGATCCGTCCGGGCGGCTGCTCCGTCTCAGGATTTTCTCATCGGTCGGCGGCGAGACTGGGCGGGTCGCCCGCTCCATCTTCCGCGAGCGATGCCGGGCCGCCGATGGCCGCGGCCCCGGATCCGCTCCCTGTGTGCGAGGCGAACGTTCGAATGAGACTCAAGGTGGCCGCGGTGCTCGTGCTGCTCGCTGTCGGGCTCGGCACGGCCGGATACGTCGTGTTCGTGCCGACCGGCGGGGCGGGTAGCACGAGCCAGTACATCACGGCGACGGCCAGCGTGACGACGGTCTCGCAGGCGGTCGTCGCCACGGGATCGGTCCGGGCCTCGATCGCGTACGACCTCTCGTTCGGAGCGACCCCGATCATCCACGCGAGCACCGCCACGACCGCCTCCTCCGGTGGATCGGCGTGGCTCGTCAGGACCGTGGCCGTCACGCCCGGTGCGACCGTGACGAAGGGAACCGTCCTCGCCACGGCGGACACGACCGACGCGGCGGCCTCCGTCGCGGTGGCGGCCGCGAATCTCGCGGTCGCCGAGGCGAAGCTCGCGGTGGATGCCGCCGGACCGACCGCTGCCGACCGCCAGACCGCGTATTCCTCGATCCAGTCGGCACAGCAGCAGATCTCCTCCGCACAGCAGAGCTCGACGCTCAACAGGCAACAGAACGATCTCAAGATGAGTCAGGCGCAGGCAGCTCTGAAGACCGCCCAGACGAACCTGGCGGCCGACGTCGCGGCCGGGCCGCCGAGCGCGACGATCAGCGCCGACCAGGGCGCGGTCACCCAGGCGCAGGACGCGCTCGCCTCCCTCCAGCTGCAGATCCAGGCCTCGAACGACGCCGCCTCCGCGACCGCGCAACAGAACCAGCTCAAGCAGACACAACTCCAGGCGGCCGTGTCTGCGGCCGAGGCGCAGCTGTCGACCGACACCAGGAACGGTGCGCCCGCGTCGACGCTCGCCGCCGACCAGAACGGGGTGAACGAGGCCCAGCAGGCCCTCGCCTCGTTCCAGCTCCAGGTGCAGGGCGCACAGTCCTCCGTGAGCGATGCCACGCAGCAGAACCAGCTCAAGGTGACCCAGGCGCAAGCGGCGCTCCAGACAGCGCAGGCCAAGCTCACGACGGACCAGGCCGCCGGCCCGAACAGCGCGACGATCAGCGCCGACAAGAACGCGGTCACCCAGGCCCAGCAGGCCCTTGACTCGCTCAAGCTCTCGGTCCAGTCGACCGACATGTCGTCGACCAGCCAGCTCGCCTCGGCCCAGATCGGGTTGACCAGCGCCCAGGCGAGCTACGCCTCGAAGATCGTTCCCGCCATCGCCTCGACGATCGCCTCCGACAAGGCGGGAGTGACGACAGCCGAGAACTCTTTGCGTCAGGCGAAGACGGCCCTCGCCGGAGCCACGCTCACGAGCCCGGTCGACGGCGTCGTGGACGCGGTGAACATCGTGGCCGGCGCCCAGGCGCCGTCAGGAGCGGACGTCGTCGTCGCCTCGAGTGCGCTCGAGGTGTCGGCCAGTGTCACCGAGACGGACTACCCGTCGCTCAAGGTCGGCCAGACGGCGACGGTCTCGATCACCGCGACGGGACAGACGGCCACCGGCACCGTGACGGAGATCGACCCGAGCGGATCGTCGTCCGGTTCCGGCGGCATCGTGAGCTTCCCGATCGTCGTCGCCATCGACTCCACGCCGGCCGGGACGGCAGCGGGGATGAGCGCGAGCGTCTCGGTGACGATCCAGCAGGCCGCGAACGTCCTCGCCGTGCCGTCCAGCGCGATCGTCGGGAGCGGCGGCCAGTACGAGGTTCGCGTGCTCGGTCCGAGCGGTGCCGTCCAGCTCGTGCCGGTGACGGTGGGACTCGTGACCTCGTCGCTCGCCGAGATCCAGTCGGGCCTGTCCGCAGGTGACCAGGTCGTTGTCGGGACGACGGCGGCTCGGACCGGGACGACCACGACGACCGGCGGCCCCGGGCTCCTCGGCGGTGGTGGCATCTTCCGACCCGGCGGCGGAGGGGGTGGCGGCAACCGCCCGGCGGGCGGGACCGGCGGCGGGAACTGACCGTGAGCGCACCGATCATCTGGATCGAAGGTGTCGGCCGGACGTATCACACGGGTCGGATCGACGTGACCGCCCTGGTGGACGTGACCCTCGCCGTGGAATCCGGAGAGTTCGTCGCCGTGGTGGGTCCATCCGGGTCCGGCAAGACGACCCTCATGAACATCCTCGGCTGCCTCGATCGACCGACCGCCGGTCGGTACATCCTCGACGGCACCTCCGTGGCCGAACTCGACGACGACGGCCTCGCCGCCCTTCGGAGCCGGTCCATCGGCTTCGTCTTCCAGTCGTACAACCTGCTCCCCCGGGCGACCGCCCTCGACAACGTCGCGACGCCGCTCATCTACCAGGGGGTCAGCCGCCGCGAGCGAGAGGCACGGGCTCGCGCGGCGCTCGAGCGGCTCGGCCTGGGCGACCGGGTCCACCACGAACCGACCGAGCTGTCCGGCGGACAGCAGCAGCGCGTCGCGATCGCCCGGGCGCTTGTCACGGAGCCCGCGCTCCTCCTCGCCGACGAGCCGACGGGCAACCTCGACAGCGCGAGCGGCGCGGAGGTCATGCGCCTCCTCCACGAGCTGAACGCGAGCGGCCGGACGATCGTCCTCATCACCCACGACCAGGAGGTCGCGGCGGCGGCGAATCGCCAGATCCACGTCCGCGACGGGCGGGTCCTCTCGTGAACGCCCTCGACCTCGTCCTGCTGGCCCTGTCGCGCCTCCGGACGAGTCGCCTGCGCGCGGCACTCACGATGCTCGGCGTCATCATCGGTGTCGCCTCGGTCGTCGCTCTCGTGGCGGTGGGCCAGGGCGCGACCCGCGGGATCACGACGCAGCTCCAGAACCTCGGCACGAACCTCCTGACCGTCAACCCGGGCCGGTTGACGACCGGCTTCACGCGTGGCGGGGCCGGATCTGCGACGACGCTCACCCTGGCTGACGCAACCGCCATCTCGAAGCTTCCCGGTGTCGGCGCCGTCGCACCGGAGATCTCATCCCAGCAGATCGTGGTGGCTGGTTCCCAGAACACGACCACAGCGATCATCGGGACGACGGCCGACTACGCCATCGTCCGCAACGAGACGATGTGGGTCGGGACGTTCCTCACCCCCGCGAGCGGTTCGTACAAGCTTCGCGTCGCCGTGCTCGGGGCGACCACGGCGGACAATCTCGGTCTCGGCGCCACGTCGATCGGGACGGACATCTCGATCGCCGGCATCCCCTTCCGCGTCATCGGCATCATGCAGCCCAAGGGTGGCGCAGGGTTCACCAACCAGGACGACGAGATCCTCATCCCGGTCGGTGCGGCCCAGGACCACTTCGTCAGCGGCGTCACGGTCCGGACGATCGGCGTGAGCGTCGCGACGGCCGATCAGATGACCACGGTCCAGGCCGAGATCACCACGGCCCTCGAGAGCCGGCACGCCATCCCCGCCGGAGGCACGGACGACTTCACGATCAACAATCAGACGCAGCTGCTCGGCGCTGTCTCGTCCGTCTCGACGCTCCTCACCGTGCTGCTCGCCGGGATCGCCTCGATCTCGCTCGTCGTCGGCGGCATCGGGATCATGAACATCATGCTCGTCTCCGTCCGCGAGCGGACGCGGGAGATCGGGATCCGCAAGGCCGTCGGCGCCCGGAGTCGCGACATCCTCCTCCAGTTCCTCATCGAGGCGCTGACCCTGTCGCTCCTCGGCGGCGTGGTGGGCATCGTCGTCGGCCTCCTCGTCTCGGCCGCCATCGGTCAGATCGCCGGCTGGGGCTTCGTCTTCAGCCCGATCACGCTCGCGGTCGCCGCCGGATTCAGCGCGGTCGTCGGCGTCGTCTTCGGGGTCTGGCCGGCCCGCCAGGCTGCCCGCCTCGACCCGATCGCCGCACTCCGCTACGAGTAGGGCAGCCGGGTCACTCGCGATCGGACCGGAGACGGTCTCGCGAGCCGGCGGTCTGAGCGGAGCCGGTCCCGCGAGCCGCACCGCCCGATCGTGCCAGACGACCCTCAGGTGGGCACTCGTCACGGTACGCGGGGCAACATAGGGTCCGGTCGTGCGCGGCGCACCGCTCGCACCACTGTCAGCGGTGCCAGGCGACCGCCAGGTGAGCAGGTGTCCGGGTCCGGCTGACGAGCGCCCGCCTGGAGGACAGATGTCACCGATGGCGTGCCTCTCCTCGACTCGACAGCCGAGTTACATCACTGTGGGTGCGACTGATATCATGCCGGCATGATCCGGACACAGATCTCCCTGACTGAAGCTCAGGTGCAACGACTCCGTCGGGAGGCGCGCCGACGGCACGTGTCCCTTGCGGCGGTCATCCGCGACGCGGTCGACCGGGTCGTGCCCGACGAGGACGCCCGGCAGAGCGGCCGCATCGACAGGCTCCTGGCCGCGGCCGGCTCGGCGGCATCCGGAACGGGCTCGGTTGCGCGAGATCACGACGCCGTGCTGGCGGGAGACCGTTGGTGACTCTCTTCGTCGACTCGAGCGGGATCCTCGCCCTCGTGGACCGGGACGATGCGGCGCATGCGGGAGCCGTCGACGCGTTCACGCTGGGGCGATCCGAGGCGCTTTCGACGCACGCCTACGTCATCGTCGAGACCCTGGCGGTAGCACGCCGGCGCTTCGGCCCGGCGGTCGCGGCCGACCTCATCGATCGCGTAATCCCGGCCCTGGACGTGGCGCCCGTCGACGCCGCGCTTCATGCCGATGCCGTCACAGCCTTCCGCGACACGATCGAGTCATCAGTCTCCCTCGTGGACCGGACGAGCTTCGCCTTCATGCGCCGGGAGGGGATCGAGCGTGCGATCGTCCTCGACGCCGACTTCCGAACCGCGGGTTTCGAGACGCTCCCGTGAAAGGATCGGCCCATCGAGGCGAGTCACCCCCCAAGCACGGATCGTCCACCGTGGTATCCGGCGGCGCCGATTCTGACCCCGCGACGCGCAGGCGTGACGGAGGACGGGTTCGCGAACGGGGTAGCGTGCCGCGCGGGCCGAACCGCGTCGCCGTCGAGATTGACCGCGGGCGGAGCCTCGCGCTGCTCCCCGAACCGGTCCAGCTCATCGAGGAGCCAGAAGAGGATCCCCAGCTCCTCGTCGTGGACCGCGGAAGGGGCGACGATTTCCTCCGTGCGCCCCGGGACTGGCGGGACCGGGAGGCGCGCAGCACGCCCGGCAGGCTGTTGCCCACTGCGAGGCCGTCGAGCCACTTCAGCACGCCCTTCCAGTACACGACCTCGGGGCGCCACCCATGGTGAGCAGCCCGCCGATCAGCTCCCTGCAACCTGCGCGCCGGGGGCCGGCCGCAGCTCGCTGACGCCGACGACGGCGGTGAGGTTCACGAGACCGAACGGGTAGCGGGCGATGAGGCGCCGGTCGCTCAGCTGGCGGACGATCACGCCGGTGAGCGGGATGAAGCGCGACTCGGCCGACTCGACGAACGCCGGCAGGCACGCCTCCTCGTGGAGATACGCATCGCCCCGGACGAGGTGGCCGCCGGTGATGAAGAGCATCCGCCGGGGTGCCTTGCGCACGAGGAGCGATTCCTCGCGGCGGGCCCAGGGCGCCACGGTCGGCTCGCCCATGAAGGCGATCTCGTCGCGGTCGATCCACAGCTCCGGGGCGGTGTCCGACGACGTCGGCCGGCCGGTCCGATCGAGCAGGACGGCGTCGTGCAGGACGAAGAAGCCGGCCCCGAGGTTCATGAGGTCGGACAGGCGCGGGAACCGCCCCATGGCGACCGTGCCCGCCGCCCGCAGGTGGTTGGTGATGATCTCGACCCGCTCGTCGGTGCCCGTGGCTCCGGGCGCGGCGGACAGGCTGCGCGTCTCGAGTGCGTTCATGGGAGTCGATCCTCGCTGCGGCACATGAACGAGACGTGAATCAGGGGGACGGCGCGTTCGTTCGACGGGCACGACCGCATCCTCGCCCCGCCGACGTATGGCAGCGATGAAGGGTGGATGAGAAGGCTCTCACGCTGCGGCGGATCGGCTCGACCGCTACCGACGGGCGGGGGTGACCGCTACCGACGGGCGGGGGTGACCGCTACCGGCGAGCGCGGGTGACCAGTACCGGCGAGCGCGGGTGACCAGTACTATTCGGGCATGCGCTTGACGATGCCGCGGCGCGCGACGAGTGACCCGCCGGCTCTCCCCACGTCCCGGTTGCTCTCCCCGTTCGGGCTCACCCTGTTCGGCCTGGCACAGCTCGCCGACCTC
>JADMIG010000049.1 GCA_015478725.1 Chloroflexota bacterium
CCTCAGCCGCTGAGCTCGCGGCCTCGGCAGGCGCGGGGGGCGGCATCCGGCGAACAGGCAGCCCTCGGGAACTCAGGCCCTGTGCACGGAAGTCCCCGCTCGAAACCGACCGAACGGGTCATTGTTCGCCGTGCCGCAACCCTGCACGCTCGAGCCACCGCTCATGCGATGCTCGTTGAATGCGCCGCGGCCCCGGTCCTGCTCGCTGGCGGACTCGGCGCCACGGCCACGTCGTGTGTTCGTGCAAGACGTCGACGACGAAGGCGCGAGTTGTGCCGTGCGGCATGGGCAGTCCCCGCGACCCGATCGCCGCACTCCGCTACGAGTAGGGCAGCCGGGTCACTCGCGATCGGAGCGGAGCCGCGCCGCAGCAGTCCGATCCGTGCCAGACGACCCTCAGGCGGGCGCTCGTCACGGTACGCGGGGCAACATGGGGTCCGGTCGTGCGCGGCGCACCGCTCGCACCACCGTCAGCGGTGCCAGGCGACCGCCAGGCGAGCAGGTGTCCGGATCCGACTGACGAGCGCCCGCCTGGAGGACAGATGTCACGAAGGCGGCCGTCGGGGCAGGCTCGTGCCGATCGGCCGGGACCGGCTGCCCCTGGCCCGATCCCGGGGCCGATCCCTGGGCCGACACTTGGGCAGACCCACCAACCGACCCCTGGGTCGACGCCTGGGCCGACGCGTGGGCCACCAGCATCAACCGGCCAAGGTTGCGCAGCCTACGGCCCGCCGAGCACCTCGGCGAGGCGTCGCTCGAGGAACACCCGCTCAGGGGTCGTCCCGACGAGGGTGAGCGCCCGACGATAGGCGGCAGCGGTCTCCGGATCGCGGCCGAGCCGGCGGAGCAGGTCCGCCCGTGCGGCGTGGAGCAGGTGGTAGTCGTCGAGGGCACCGGCGGCGGCCAGCGCTTCCATGAGCTCGAGGCCGGCAGACGGTCCGTCCGCCATCGCGATCGCCACTGCCCGGTTGAGCTCGACGACGGGTGACGGCGTGATCCGGACGAGCGCGTCGTACAGCCCGACGATCTCCCGCCAGTCCGTGGATGCGGCGGTCTGCGCCTCGTCGTGGACGGCGGCGATCGCCGCCTCGATCTGATATGGGCCCGGCCGGCGCATCCTGAGCGCACGCTCGACGAGGGCCGCCCCCTCCACGATCCGGGATCCGTCCCAGCGCTCGCGATCCTGCGCTTCGAGGAGGATGAGGTCGCCGTCCGTCCCGATCCGAGCCGCTCGACGGGCGTCGTGGAGGAGCATGAGGGCGAGCAGCCCGATGACCTCCGGTTCGTCCGGCATGAGCTCGGCGAGGACGCGCGCGAGGCGGATCGCCTCGGCGCACAGATCGGGGCGGATGAGCGCATCGCCCGAGGACGCACCGTAGCCCTCGTTGAAGATGAGGTAGAGGACGCGGAGCACGGCGTCGAGTCGCTCGGGCAGGAGGTGATCCGGCGGCACGCGATACGGGATGGCGGCGTCGCGGATCTTCCGCTTCGCCCGGACGAGGCGCTGGGCGATGGTGGGTTCGGGGATGAGGAAGGCGTGGGCGATCTCCGGCGTCGTCAACCCACCGAGGGTCCGCAGCGTGAGGCCGACCTGCGCCTCCATCGCAAGCGCCGGGTGGCAACAGGTGAAGATGAGCCGCAGGCGGTCGTCGACGACGGGACTCACGTCGACATCGCTCGGTCCTCCTTCGCCAGCGGAGAGCTCCGTTTCCAGCCTCGCCTGGTGAACGAGGAGCGCCCGCTTGTCCTCGAAGCGACGCGCGCGCCGGAGACGGTCGATTGCTCGATTGCGGGCGGTGGTCGTGATCCAGGCCCCCGGATTCGCGGGAAGGCCGTCCCGTGGCCAGCGCTCGAGGGCGACGACGAACGCCTCCTGGACCGCATCCTCCGCGAGGTCGAAATCGCCGAGGACCCTGATCAGCGCGGCGACGGCTCGCCCGGACTCCGCGCGGAACAGGCGGTCGACGATGTCGCGCGACTCAGCCGGCTCCAGTGATGGCCTCTGCTGTGGCGTCCGTGGGCAGCTCGTGGATCGGGCGGATCTCGATGGCGCCCCGCTTCGCGCCCGGAATGCGGGCGGCCGACTCGATCGCCTCGTCGAGGCTCGCGCACTCCACGAGGTAGAAGCCGCCGAGCTGCTCCTTGGTCTCGGCGTAGGGTCCATCCGTCGTCATCGTCCGGCCGTCGCGGACCCGGACGGTCGTCGCAGTCGAGGTGGGTCGGAGTGCCTCGCCCGCTCGGAACGAGCCGTTGTCGACGGTCGCCTGGGTATAGGCGTTGTAGGCGTCCAGCTCGTCGAGCATCACGTCGTCCGTGGCCGACTCGGTGGGTTCCGGCGTGTAGATGAGGAGCAGGTACCGCATCGTCGACTCCTTTGCGCAGCCGGGCGACCGTCGATGACCGCCGTCGCCTCTACGACGAACGGGCGCCGTCCGAATCGACCGGGCCGGGGGCCGGGCGTGATCCGGTGTCTCGATCGGCATCTCGGTCGGCGTCTCGATCGGCGTGTGAGGACCCCGGCCTCCGCGCGTGGGCCATCACCTCCGCGCGTTGGCCATCATAGGGCTGGCGGTCTGCACAGGACCTCGAGGAGCGCCGTTTCCGTCAGATGTCCCTCAGGCGGTGGAGCCGGCTGGAGCCGGCTGCGGAGCCGGCCGCGGACGAGCCGTCGCGATATCGTGTCGCCATGGCGACACCGCAGGAGATCCTCCGCATCGGCGATCGCGACGTCATCGTCACGAATCCCGCGAAGGTCTATTTCCCGGCCGCGGGCCACACGAAGCTCGATCTGGTCCGCTACTACCTCGCGGTGGCGGAGGGTGCGCTCATCGGGGCCGGCGGTCGACCGATGGCCCTCAAGCGGTTCGTCAACGGCGCGGACGGCGAGTTCTTCTTCCAGAAGCGGGCGCCCGAGAACCGACCAACCTGGCTCGACACCGTGGAGCTCTCATTCCCGTCGGGCCGGACGGCGAACGAGGTGGTCCTTCGCGACGCGGCCGGGCTCGCCTGGGTCGTCAACCTCGGCTGCATCGACCTCAATCCGCATCCGGTGCGGGCGGACGATCTCGACCATCCCGATGAGCTGCGGGTCGATCTCGATCCGGTGCCCGGTGTCGCCTGGTCGCAGATCCGCGACGTGGCCCTCGTCACCCGCGAGGCGCTCGAGGCGGTCGGCCTCATCGGCTGGCCGAAGACATCCGGCTCGCGCGGCATCCACATCAACGTCCGGATCGAGCGGCGCTGGACCTTCCCGGAGGTCCGCCGGGCGGCTCTCGCGCTCGCCCGCGATGTCGAGCGCCGGGCGCCCGCCCTCGCCACCTCGAAGTGGTGGAAGGAGGAGCGCCACGGCGTCTTCCTCGACTACAACCAGAACGCGAAGGATCGGACCGTCGCATCGGCCTATTCGGTCCGCCCGACGCCGGACGCGCGAGTCTCCATGCCGCTCCCCTGGGACGAGGTCGCAGCCGCGGAGCCCGAGGACTTCACGCTCGCCACCGTGCCCGGTATCGTCGCCGCCCGCGGTGACGCCGGAGCCGGCATCGACGAGGTGGTGGGCTCCCTCGACGCGCTGCTCGACCTCTCGGCCCGGGACGAGGCGGAGGGGCTCGGCGATGCGCCGTGGCCGCCGAACTATCGCAAGCAGGAGGGCGAACCGCCGCGCGTCATGCCGTCCCGCCAGCGCCGGCCGGCCGCGGCGTACGACACGGCTGACGCAACGCGCCCGACGCCGACGGGTCGCCGTCGCTCCGCCGTACCGGTCATCGAGATCGCGCGGGCGGCGAAGAAGTCGGACGCGCTCGGCGGGCTCGAGCGGTGGAAGTCGCGCTGGCCGGCCGCGGCGGCGCTGCTCGAGCCGGCCGACGTCCTCGTCGACTCGATGCGTGGACGGTCCACGACCTGGACCCGCATCCGCGTCAACCTCGTCCATGTCCCGGTGGTGGAGCGGCCGCCGCAGGAGCCGCTCGACCCGGACTACGACCCGCGCTCCGAGTGGCTGGGCCGGGACCCGTCCGGGCTCGCCGCGCGACAGCCCCGAAAGCCGCCGACCTGACCCGTCAGGCGCCTGACAGCGCACCCGGTGGGAGCCCCAACTCACGCTCGGCGGCGGCCTCGGCCCATTCGAGCAGGTCGGAGCGGGCGATGAGCGAGCCGTGCGCGACGACCTGCAGCGCGAGACCGTCGAGGAGCGACAGGATCCGCCACGCGGCAGCGCGGGGGTCCGGACAGGAGAACTGGCCACTCTCGATGCCGGCCCGGATCGTCCCCTCGAGCAGCGCCTGCCAGGCGAGGTTGAGCCGGCGCGAGGTGGCCTGGAGGGCCGGCCGACGGGCCGCCTCGGCCCAGGCGTCGAGCCAGAGCTGGAACGCCCAGTCCGTGTCGGCGGGCGTGTAGGCCCGCAGGAACGCCGCCAGCTCCTCGATCGGGCCCGGGGCGTCGGCAGCCGCCTCCTCCGCCATCCGCAGCTCGTTCCCGGCGACCCGCTCGAACGCCTCGGCAAGGACCTCGTCCATCGTCCCGAAGTAGTGATGGATCAGCCCGCTCGAGCTGCCCATCTCCTCGGCCACGTCACGAACCGTCGTCGAGGCCAGCCCCTTGCGGCGGGCGACGGCGATGGCGGCATCGACGATCGTCTCGCGGCGGTGATCGGCGGTCATGCGGGCCATGTGGCGCTCACCGTAGTCGATATTGCGCAAACGTCCAACTGTTCGGTACGATGGCGCCCGGACAACGTCCCCCGTCACGCCGGGCAGACCGGTCGCCCCAGAGGCGCTGATGATCCGCACGACACCATTCCACGAGCGACTCAGCCAGCTGACCGAGACCGGTCTCTGGGAGCACTGGGCCAACCACCTCGTCGCGAGCCGCTACCAGATGTCGGACAAGTTCGAGTACTTCGCGGTCCGCAACAGTGCCGGTCTGTTCGACACCTCGCCGCTCTACAAGTACCGGATCGCGGGCCCCGACGCGGCGCGGTATCTGTCCGGCGTGCTCGCGCGTGACATCCGGACGTGCGCCGTCGGCCAGGGCCAGTACACGATCTGGTGCGACGATCGTGGCTTCGTCATCGAGGACGGGGTCGTCCTCCGCCACGGGTCGGATGAGTTCGTCCTGACGTCCGCGGAGCCCAACCTCGCGTATCTCGAGGGCCTCATCGGCCGTCTCGAGGTCGGCATCGAGGATATCTCCGATCAATGGGCGATCCTCGCCGTCCAGGGCCCCCGGTCGCGCGACCTGCTGGCGTCCCTGTCACCCGCCGTGGCCCGCCTGCCGTACTTCGGCATCGTCGCCACGACCATCGCCGGGCTGAACGTCCGCGTCTCGCGGACGGGGTACACGGGCGACCTCGGCTACGAGATCTGGGTGCCGGCGGACGACGCGATCGCGGTCTGGGATGCGGTGTGGGCGGCTGGTCGCGGGCAGGGCATCATCCCCATCGGGATGTCCGCCCTGTACATGACCCGCATCGAAGCCGGCCTGCTCCTCCTCGACGTGGATTTCCACTCCAGCCGCTTCGCCTGGACCGACGCGGATCGATCCACGCCGATCGAGCTGGGTCTCGGCTGGATGTTCCGCGGCCTCGAGGCGGACGATCGTACCTTCATCGGCCGCGACGCGATCCGCCGGGAGCTCGCGGGCCGGACCTCGCGCTGGAAGCTGAGCGGCCTCGTCGTGGACTGGCGCGAGTACGACCGGATCTACGCCGAGGCCGGTCTCATCCCGCCGAAGGACCATACCCCCGTCCAGGACGAGTACTTCATCTACGACGACGACCTCGCCCAGATCGGCTATGCGACGAGTCAGATGTACTCGCCGATCCTCCAGCGCCACATCGCCCTCGCCCGAGTTCCCTTGAATCTCAGCGCTCCGGGCTCCCGGGTGAAGCTCGAGATCGGGCTCAATCACCGCTACGAGTACTTCGACGCCCACGTGGCGCGCCTGCCCCTCTTCAACCCGCCGCGAAGGACCGCCTGATGACCAAGACCGCGCCCGCCGGGCGGACGACGACCGCCGCCGCTGACCGGACCTATGACGCGATCGTCGTCGGGGGCGGCCATAACGGGCTGACCAACGGCGCCTACCTGGCGAAGGCCGGGCTGCGAACGCTGATCCTCGAGCGACGCCATCTCGTCGGCGGGGCGGCGATCACGGAGGAGCTGCGGCCCGGCTTCTGGTTCACCACCTTCTCCTATGCCCTGAGCCTCCTGCGGCCGGACATCATCCACGAGCTCGATCTGGTGAAGCACGGGTTCATGCCGATCCTCATGCCGACCACGTTCTGCCCGATGGAGAACGGCGATCACCTGCTGCTCGGCCAGGATCATGGCGAGAACCTCCGCGAGATCGCCCGCCACAGCCCCCACGATGCGGATGCCTATGACGCCTTCAATCACGACGTCCTCAAGGTCTGCCAAGCCATCAAGCCACTGCTCGACGCGGCGCCGCCGGACATCTTCAGCGACGATCCGGAGGAGCTGGTCGCGCTCGCCGGCCTCGCCCAGCGGTTCCGGAAGCTCGACCGCAAGGTCGTCCACGACGCGGTGCGCCTGCTGACCGGCTCGGCGGCGGATTTCCTCGACGACTACTTCGAATCGGACATCCTCAAGGGATACCTCGCCTCGTCGAGCATCATCGGCACGAAGGTGGGACCGTACTCCCAGGGCTCCGGGCTGGTGCTGCTGTACCACATGCTCGGCGAGCACGACGGCGAGTTCGGCGCGTGGTCCTTCCACAAGCGCGGCAACGGCGGTTTCACGGAGGTCCTCGCCCGAGCCGCCGAGTCCTTCGGAGCGGAGATCCGCCTCGAATCGCCGGTCGAGCGGGTCATCACCCGCGACGGCCGGGCGATCGGCGTCGCCCTCGCGGACGGCAGCGAGTACCACGCCCCGGTCGTCGTGTCGGCCCTGGACCCGCGGCGGACGTTCCTCGAGCTCGTCGATCCGCGGGAGCTCCCCACGGACCTCGTGGACACCATCCGCCGCTTCCGCTTCCAGGGCACCTCGGCGAAGGTCAACTTCGCCCTGGATGGACTCCCTCGCTACCCGGCGCTCGGTGACCGGACGGATCAGTACCGCGGGTTCACGAACATCGGACCCACCATGACCTACCTCGAGCGCGCCTTCGACGACGCGAAGTACGGCTGGTACAGCGCCCGGCCGTATCTCGACTGCGCCATCCAGTCGACGGTGGACCCGGACATGGCCCCACCTGGCAAGGCGGTCATGAGCTGCTTCGTCCAGTACGCCCCGTACCACCTCCGCGAGAGCGACTGGGACGCCGAGAAGGAACGGTTCGGCGACACGGTCCAGGCGACCCTCGAGTCCTTCTTCCCTGGGTTCGGCGACCTCGTCCTCCAGCGCGAGATCCGCACGCCGCTCGACATCGAGCGGACCGTCGGCCTCTCCGAGGGCAACATCTTCGGCGGCGAGTTCCTCGCCCCGCAGATGTACTTCTTCCGTCCCGCCCCCGGCTGGTCGCAGTACCGGACGCCGATCGACGGCTACTACCAGTGCGGATCGGGGACCCATCCGGGCGGATGCGTCATGGGCGCCCCGGGCAAGCTCGCCGCCGGCCAGATCATCAGGGACCGGGCAGCCGTGACGGCCGGCGGCTGACCGGTATCCGATCCGCGGCCCCGGGCCGCCGAAGGAGCGACTTCCCATGGACCTGACCCTCACTCCCGCGCTCGAGGCGCTCGCGGAGCGCGCCCGACGGTTCGTGGCGGACGAGCTCCGTCCACTCGAAGTCGAATTCGAGCTGGCGGGCGGGCGGCTGCCCCGGGAACAGGGCGCGGAGCTGCGCCGACGGGCGATCGCCGCGGGACTGGCGGGCGGAGCGCTGCCACCATCCGTCGGCGGCCAGGGCTGGTCGCTCCTCGAGCAGGTCGTCGTCCACGAGCAATACGGCCAGGTGACGGGTGGCCTTTGGTCCTACGTGCCGGACGCGTACAACGTCCTCGTCCACTGCGATGCGGCGCAGCGGCGGCGCTACCTCGAGCCGAGCCTGCGGGGCGAGCGCTCCGGCTCCTATGCGATCACCGAGCCGGGAGCGGGCTCCGACGCACGCACGCTCGAGGCGACCGCCGTCCGCGATCCCGCGACCGGTGGCTGGGTGCTCAACGGCGAGAAATGGTTCGTCACCGGGCCCGACGACACGGACTTCATGATCTTCCACGGCATGGTGGTCGACGCGTCGGGGCGGCACCCGACGCTCTTCCTCGTGGACTACGACACGGCCGGCGTCCAGCTCCGCCACGATCCCGCCTACACCCACACCTTCGCCGATCGCCACCCCCAGTTCGAGCTCGTGGACGTGCGCCTGCCGGACTCGGCGCGGCTCGGTCCCGTGGGAGCCGCCGATGACCTTGCCAACGAGTGGTTCGTCGCCGAACGCATCCACATCGGCGCCCGCTGCAGCGGGGCGATGGAACGGCTCCTCCACCTCGCCGTCGAATGGGCGACGGGGCGCCTCCAGTTCGGCGGCCGGATCTACGACTTCCAGGGGGTGAGCTTCCCGCTCGCCGATTCGGCGGCCGACGCCGCCGCCGCTCGGCTCCTCACTCGCGAGGCGGCATGGCTGGCCGACAGCGGGGTGGATCGCAAGGTCGTCCACGCCAAGGCATCGCTGGCCAAGCTGTTCGCGTCGGAGGCTGCGTGGCGCTGCGCCGATCGGGTCGTCCAGGTCTTCGGTGGCCGCGGCTACATGCGCGAGTACGCAGCGGAACGGTACCTGCGCGAGCTCCGGGTCGACCGGATCTGGGAGGGCACGAGCGAGATCCAGCGGCTCATCATCGCGCGAGCGCTCGAGCGACGCGGCGTGGCCGCGGTGGTCGGATGAAGGTCGAGGCTCGGCCGGCCTTCGACCTGCGCGCGCTGTTCGCACCGCGCTCGATCGCGGTCGTCGGCGCGTCGCCGCGTTCCGACCTCGCCACGACGGTGCGCGACAACATCGCCCGCGTGGGTGGCACGGCCCGCTGCTACTTCGTGAATCCGCGCTACGACGCGATCGACGGGACGCCATGCCACCCCGACCTCGCGTCGCTGCCCGAGGTGCCGGACACCGTGCTCATCGCGGTCAACCCGCTGCGGGCCGCGTCGCTCACGACGATCGCCGCCGCGGCGGGCGTGCCGGCCGTCGTCATCCCGGGCGGTGGGGTCGTCGAGGGTGGCGAGGCGGCGGCCCGGATGCAGGCGGAGGTCGCCGCCGTGGCGGCCGCGACGGGGACGGCCGTCCTCGGGCCGAACTGCATGGGCGTCATCGACCTGACCACGCACAGCGCCACGTACATCGACGACCTGCCGCCGACCCTCAGGCGTGGCGGCGTGGCCGGGATCGCCCAGTCGGGCAGCGTCACCGATGCCTTCGTCCATGCCGGGACGCGGATCGGCTGGAGCCGCATCGTGAGCTGCGGCTCGGAGGCGGTCCTCGACATCTGCGACTACCTCGCGCACAGCCTCGCCGACCCCGAGACGCACGCCGTCGTCCTGTTCGTCGAGGGATTCAAGCGCCCGGAGCGCTTCCTCGCCCTCGCGGATCACGCCCTCGAGCTCGGCAAGACCATCCTCGCCATCAAGGTCGGCCGGAGCCGCCAGGCGCAGGAGGCGGCGATCGCCCACACCGGATCGCTCGCCGGTGAGGACCGGGTGACCGACGCGGCACTGCGGGCCGCGGGCGTGGTCCGCTGCGACGATCTGGACGATCTCCTCGAGGCGGCCGCGCTCGTGACCGGGTCTCGCCGCCTCGGCCGCGGGGTCGGTGCCGGCCGCACGGCCGTCGTGACCGTCTCGACCGGCGAAGGCTCGCTCATCGCGGACCTCGCCTCCCGGACGGGCGTGGACCTGCCGCCGATCCCCGCGGCCGCCCGCTCGCGGATCGTGGCCGAACTGCCGACGCTCGGGTACGTCGGCAATCCGCTCGACCCATGGGGCGCTGGCGAGGCGGCACCCACGTATCGAAGCTGTTTCGAGGCGCTCGCCGATTCGGGGGCCTACGACGTGGTGGCCCTCGTGCACGACTTCCCGTTCCGCTCCCAGCCGGGCGAGGTCGCGCTCGCGACCGAGCTGGCCGGCGAGCTCGTGCGCACGACCGCTGCGCTGCCCGCCATCCTGCCGGTCTTCGTGTCACTGACCTCCGGCGACGCCACGCCCGAGGTCCTCGACCTCCTCGATGGAGCGGGTGGGATCCCGGCGCTCAGGGGCACGACGGCAGCCTTCGCATCCATCGCCCGCCTCGCCTGGTGGGAGCGGCGGCGCGCGAACCGACGCGCGGCCGGGCCGGCGAGGAGCGGCTGGCCGGCGCTCGCGGCGGACGTGCCGCCGTACGGCCACGACGGTTCGGCTGCGGATCCGATCGAGGTTGGCGACGGCGACGCCCGCGACCTCGACGGCGGCGGATCGGCCGCGGCGACCGGGCAGGTGCTGTCCGAGCGAGCGTCCCTCGACCTTCTCCGCGCTGCCGGGTTGCCCGTCGTCCGCGTGATCGCGATCCCCATCGAGGGTGTCGAGGAGTCGGCGGCCGCCGCCGCCGAGTCGCTCGGCTGGCCGGTGGTCGTCAAGCTCGACGCGGACGGCCTCGCCCACAAGACGGAGATCGGGGGCGTCGTCGTCGGCGTCGAGGATCCGGCGGGTGTCCGTCGGGCGGTCCGCCGCGTCCTCGGGGCGGCACGGTCCGCGGGGGTGACGGCGAGGGGCGTCCTCGTTCAACCCGCGGTCCCGCTGGGCGTCGAGCTCATCGTGGGTGCGCGTCGCGACCGCCAGTTCGGGCCGGTCGTCGTCGTCGGACTCGGCGGCATCCTCGCTGAGGTCATGGACGATGTCGCGATCCGCCTCGCGCCCGTGGCCCTCCCCGACGCTCGGGAGATGCTCGATGACCTTCGTGGCGCGGCGATCCTCCACGGCGTGCGCGGTCGTCCGGCCGTCGATCTCGACCGCCTGGCGGCCTTCGTCGTCGAGCTCGGCCAGGCCATCGCCGACCATCCGGATTGGCGTGAAGTGGACGTCAACCCCCTCATCGCCGGATCGGCTAGAGCGATCGCGGTCGACGCGCTCGTGATCCTCGAGGCCGATGCCGTCACCCCACCAACGAGGAGATCCCCATGACCGCGATCCGGACCGCCGAGCCGACCACGTCATCCACGCTGTACTTCGGACCCTGGTACCGCCGCTCGCCGTTTTTCGAGCGCACCCTCGCCGCGGGCTGCTCCGCCTACGACATCTACAACCACATGTACCTGCCCGGCTACTACGCGGATCCGGTCGAGGAGTACTGGCATCTCCTCAACGCCGTGACGGTGTGGGACGTCTCCGTCGAGCGGATCGTGGAGATCACCGGGCCGGACGCGTCCGCCTTCGTCAACACGCTGACCTGCCGCGACCTCACCCGGTGCGCACCCGGCCAGGGCAAGTACGTCCTCATCACCGCAGAGGACGGCGGCATCGTCAATGACCCGGTGCTCCTTCGCATCGACCCGGATCGCTGGTGGCTCGCGCTCGCTGACAGCGACGCGGGACTGTGGGCGCGCGGCGTGGCCGTCCACTCGGGGATGAACGTCACGGTCCGCGAGCCGGAGATCTACCCGATCCAGATCCAGGGACCGCGGTCGAAGGACGTCATGCGGACGCTGTTCGGCGACGCGATCCTCGACATCCGCTACTACTGGACGCTGCAGACGGAGCTCGACGGGATCCCGCTGGTCATCAGCCGGACGGGCTGGACGGGCGAGGTGGGCTACGAGCTCTACCTCCGCGACCCGTCCCGCGGCGGCGACCTCTGGGACCGGGTCATGGAGGCCGGCCGGCCGCACGACATCCGCCCGATCGCGCCATGCGAGGCGCGGCGCATCGAGGCCGGCATCTTCAACTACGGCTCGGATATGACGATCGCGAACAACCCGTTCGAGATCATGGGCCTCGAGCGGCTCGTCGAACCGCAGGCGGCCGACTACATCGGCAAGGCGGCCCTCGAGGAGATCCGGGCGCGAGGCGTCACGCGGAAGCTCGTCGGGATCGAGGTCGCCGGCGATGCCCTGTCATTCGAGATCGCCGAGAAGCGGCCGGCACTCCATCGAGGCGAACGAGTGGGTGAGATCACGGACCTCATCTGGTCGCCCCGGCTCGCGAAGAACATCGGCTACGTCTGGGTCCCGATCGAGCTGTCGGCGCCCGGCACGCCGCTCGAGATCGTCGCTCCGGATGGCGGGAGCTGGCCGGCCACGACGGCGGCCCTCCCGTTCCTCGACCCGAACAAGGAGGTCCCGAAGTCATGACGGCGAGCGGATTCTTCACCGCGGAGGAGATCGCCCGCGTGCGGCGCCCGTTCCGCGCCGCGTCGCTCCTGCCGGGACGGGCCTATCACGACGCGACGATCCACGACTGGGAGCTCGAGCAGTGGTTCGCCCGCGACTGGCTCGCCGTCGCCCGCGAGGAGGAGATCCCCGATC
>JADMIG010000050.1 GCA_015478725.1 Chloroflexota bacterium
ATCCGGCGCAGGAGGCGGCCGGCGCAGGAGGCGGCGCGGACACGGGATCCGGCGCAGGAGGCGGCCGGCGCAGGAGGCGGCGCGGACACGGGATCCGGCGCCGGCAGGCCGAGACGGCGACCGCGCCCGGACGACGAGCGCGGGCGGCGGGCGGCGGCTACCGGCCCCGCCCGGGAGTCACATCGACGGCGTATGCCCCGGATCGAGATATCGGACCGGGTCGTCGCGGAAGTCGAGGAGGCAGCCTCGACCACAGAACGCATACGTCGTCCCATCGTGCACCGTGACGAGCCCGTCCGCCCGCGCCTCTGCCAGGTCGACGGTCATGCCGCACACCGGGTCGACGAGCGTGGTGGGCTGGGGCTGCTCGGTCATCGGGAGAACTCCTCTCGAAGTGTCGTGGGGGTGGTCCGCCGGGTGGCGGGGATCCGGAAGTCCCGGAGTCGCAGGGCGTTCGAGACGACGGTCACGGACGAGAGGGCCATCGCCCCCGCCGCGAAGATCGGGTCGAGGAGCCAGCCGGTGAACGGGTACAGGGCGCCGGCGGCGAGGGGGATGAGGGCGACGTTGTAGGCGAACGCCCAGAAGAGGTTCTGGCGGATGTTCCGCATCGTCGCGCGCGACAGGGCGACGGCCGTGACGAGACCCCGGAGATCGCCGCTCATGAGCGTCACTCCGGCGGACTCGATCGCGATGTCCGTCCCGGTCCCGATCGCGATGCCGACGTCCGCGGAGGCGAGGGCCGGCGCATCGTTCACGCCGTCGCCGACCATCGCGACGACCGCGCCCGCCGCCTGGAGCGCCCGGACGCGCGCCGCCTTCTCGGCCGGTCGCACGTCGGCGATGACCTGCTCCACGCCCGCTTCGGCGGCGATCGCCCGGGCCGTCGTCTCGCCGTCACCGGTGAGCATCGTCACGGTGAGTCCGAGTCGACGGAGCTCGGCGACGGCGGCCGCCGATCCTTCCTTGAGCGGGTCGGCGATGGCGATGAGCCCGGCCGGCCGGCCGTCGATGGAGACGAAGACGGGCGAGCGACCGAGGCGAGCAAGGCGCTCGGCCTCCGCGACGAGCGGCATCGACGCCTCGACACCCACGAACCCGGCCCGCCCGACGTGGACGGACCTCCCATCGACGAGCGCGGACACCCCGTCGCCGGGAGTGGCAACGAACCCGGTGGCGGCGGTCGCCGCGATACCCTCGCCACCGACGTGGCGGACGATCGCTTCGCCGAGGGGGTGTTCCGAGCCCCGTTCGGCCGCGGCCGCGAAGCGGAGGAGCTCACGCTCGGTGAGGCCCGCCGTCGCGGAGGCCGACCCCGACCCCGACCCCGCCGCCGCCGACACTGGCGCTGGCGCGAGGACCACGTCCGTCACCCGGGGCTTCCCCTCGGTGAGCGTCCCGGTCTTGTCGAGGACGACGGTCGTCACGGCCTGCAGCCGCTCGAGGGCCTCGGCGTTCCGGAAGAGGATGCCGTGCTCAGCGCCCTTGCCGGTGCCGGTGATGATCGAGGTCGGCGTCGCGAGGCCGAGGGCGCACGGGCAGGCGATGATGAGGACGGCGATCGTGTTGAGGAGGGCGAGGTTGAACGCCGGCGCCGCCCCGGCGACGAACCAGACGACGAACGTGAGCGTCGCGACGGCGATGACGATCGGGACGAAGATCCCGGTCACCCGGTCCGCGAGCCGCTGGATCGGCGCGCGCGACCCCTGGGCATCCTGGACGAGCCGCACGATCCGGGCGAGGACGGTATCCGCGCCGACCCGGGTCGCCCGGTAGGTGAACGACCCCGAGCCGTTGAGGGTTCCGCCGATGATCTCGTCCTCCGGCCCCTTCAACACCGGCATGCTCTCGCCGGTGACCATGCTCTCGTCCACGGCGGAGCGCCCGTCGAGGACGACACCGTCCACCGGGGTGCGCTCGGACGCCCGGACGAGGACGACGTCGCCGGCGACGACCGCCTCGATCGGGATGTCGAGCTCCACGCCGGCGCGGACGACCCGCGCGGTCCGCGGCGTGAGCCCGATGAGGTGGCGGATGGCGTCCGAGGTGTGACTCCGCGCCCGCGCCTCGAGGAAGCGGCCGAGAAGGATGAGGGTGACGATCGTCGCCGCCGTGTCGAAATAGAGGGGCGGGGCGTCCCCCACCGAGCGGCCGGCCACGGCGAAGAACGCCGGCGCGACGATGGCGGCGACGCTGTATCCGTAGGCCGCGCTCGTGCCGACGGCGACGAGCGTGTTCATGTCCGTCGTGCGGTGTCGAAGCGCGTTGAAGGCGCCCCGATAGAACGGCGCCGCCGCGTACGCCTGGACCGGGGTCGCGAGCGCGAGCTGGAGCCATGGGTCCGTGAGGAACGACGGGAGGAACGGGGCGATCGTCATGTGGGCGAGGCCGAGGAGGAGCGGGATCGTGAGGATCCCGGCGACCGTGACCCGGCGGCGCAGGTCCGCGAGATGGCGCTCGGCGTAGGTGGGCTCGGCGGCGTCCGCGCTGGTCGCCGGCGCCGCGGCGTCGCTCGCCGGGACCGCCGTGTAGCCGGCCGCCTCCACGGCGGCGACGAGACCCTCGATGTCCGTTCGCGCGGGATCGAACCGGACCGTCGCCGACTCTGTCGCGAGGTTGACGTTCGCCTCCTCGACGCCGTCCACCTTGTCGAGGAAGCGGGTGATCCGGTTGACGCACGACGCGCACGTCATGCCCTCCACCGGAAGCGTGATGATCTGGATGGTCTGGTCGGTCACGGCGCCGTTCCCTGCTCCCGAGGTGATACTCCCAGGGGGTATATTGCCACGCTCCGCCGGACCTGTCCAGTGACATCCGGCCCGCCTGTCCACATCCGGCCCGCCGCCGCGGGTACCCTGGCGCCGTGGAGAGCCTCGTCGAGCTGCTCGAGCGTGCGGCGGCCCGGTACGGCGACCGGACCGCGCTCGGCATCCGCCGCGACGACGGGACGGGGCAGGCGTGGTCGTACCGCGAGCTCGAGCGACGGAGCCGGATCGTCGCCTGGCGACTGACCGCCCTCGACCTCGTGCCGGGCGACCGGCTGCTCACCTGGTCGCCGTCCGCGCCGGAGCTCCCGGCCGTCTACCTCGGGGCGATGCGGGCGGGGATCGTCCTCGTGCCGCTCGACCTCCGGATGGCCCCCGACGCGATCGAGCGGATCGTGGAGAAGGCGGAAGCACGCCACCTCGCGATCGGGACGGGTCGCGAATCACCGGATCCCCGCGATGCCCGCCTCGACGGGATGCCGACGACGACGGTCGAGGCGCTCGCGGCCGAACGGGACGACTCGTTCCCGGCCGACTGGGAGGAGCGCGTGGCGGCCCTGCCGCGACCGGACCGCTCCACCCTCTTCGAGCTTGTCTTCACCTCCGGAACGACCGGAGCGCCGAAGGGGGTCATGCTCACCCACGGCAACGTCCTCGCCTCCATCGAGGCGATCCATCGGGTCATCCCGCCCCTCGAGCACCGGATCGTGTCGCTCCTTCCCCTCTCCCATCTCCTCGAGCAGGCGGTCGGACTGCTCTACGCGATCGACGTCGGCGCGGACATCCTCTATGTCCGGAGCCGGAACCCACGGGTCATCTTCGAGTCGATCCGCGACCATCGGACGACCTCGATGATCCTCGTGCCCCAGGTCCTCGACCTGTTCTGGAGCTCGATCGAGCGGGAGGTCGAGCGATCCGGGCGGAGTCGCGCCTTCGGTCGCCTTCGACGGGTCGCCCGGCGGCTGCCGTACCCGGCGCGGCGGTGGCTCTTCCGCCGGGTCCACGCCGAGTTCGGGGGCGGCCTTCGGCTCCTCGTGTCGACGGCGGCATTCCTCCCGCCGGCGCTCCAGCAGGCGTGGGAGGACCTCGGCGTCGTCGTCATCCAGGGCTACGGATCCACCGAATGCGGGTTCGCCGCGTGCACGAGCCGCGAGGATCACGGTCTGGGCACGGTGGGGCGGTCCGTGGCGCCGGTGGAGGTCCGCCTCGCCGACGACGGCGAGATCCTCGTCCACGGCCCGAATGTCTTCAGCGGCTACTGGCGCGATCCGGCGTCGACCGCGGCGGCGTTCACCTCCGACGGGTGGTACCGGACGGGCGACATCGGGCGCTTCGATCCCGAGGGTCGGCTCATCCTCATGGGGCGGACGAAGGACATCATCGTGCTGCCGAACGGGCTCAACGTCTATCCGGAAGACATCGAGAACGCCCTGCGGGTCGCCGGCATCCGCGATTCCGTCGTCGTCGAGACGCTGCCCGGACGGATCGAGGCGGTGGTCCTGGCGCCGGGCTCGCACACGATCCCGCAGGGCGGAGCGCCGGCGGAGGTGAGCGGCACGCCGGCGGAGGTGAGCGGCACGCCGGCGGAGGTGAGCGGCACGCCGGCGGAGGTGAGCGCCGCGATCGGCGGGGCGGCGATCAGAGCGGAAATCGACGAGGCCGTCCGATCGGCCAATCGGGCCCTCGCGATCCACCAGCGGATCGTCGGCTGGCGCCTCTGGCCCGAGGCGGACTTCCCCCGCACCCACACCCTCAAGGTGAAGCGCGATCAGGTCCGCCGCTGGGCCGCGGTGGAGGAACCGCTGCCGGTCCGCGAAGGTTCCTGAGCGGGGTTCCGAAGCGGGCCGGGTTCCGAAGCGGGCCCGAGGCGGGCCAGGTTCCGAAGCGGGCAGGCCGCCTACTGCGGCACGGGGACGGCGATGCCGACCGTGGCGAGGGCCGTGAGGATCATGGGGGCCCGGGCGTCCGTCGAGTTTGCCGGCGACCAGCTGTAGTCGACGATCGTCGTCCCGAGCTGACGGATCACATGCTGGGTGTCGGGCGGAAACTCCACCCGGCCGGGACCGGTGCCCACGAACGACGCGAGCTGGCGGCCGGCGGTCGCCGCGGTCGCCACGTCGCGGAACTCGTAGACGACGATGTAGCCGTGGGCCGGATCCGCCGGCAGGATCACCTGGAAGATGCCGCGCGGCGCATCGATGAAGGCGAGGGGCTCGGGCGGCCGGAACGGCTGCGTCGCGTCCTGGAGCTGGAGTGAGTCGACCGCGAGCGCCGCCGCGATCTCGCGGCGGGTCTCGGCGATGGCAGTCGAGTAGGTCGGGAGTGCGAATGTGGGCGCCGGGGTGATCGGACCGGTCGGCGCGGCGACCCCGCAGCCGGCGAGTGCGAGTCCGATGAGCAGACCGACCGCTGCCGCGGCGGTGACCCGCCCGATCCTCGGCGACCGCGATCCGCCGCTCGCTCCGCGCGTCGGCGGCCTCACCCGGGCGGCCAGGTGAACGGTCGTCCGCCCATGAGATGGATGTGCAGATGATCGACGGTCTGGCCGCCCCACCGCCCGACGTTCGAGACGATCCGGTATCCGCCGTCGGCGATCCCCTCCCGCCGGGCGACCTCCGCCGCCATCGCGAACAGTCGCCCGAGGAGCGGTCCGTGCGCCTCCGTCAGGTCCGCCGCCGACGCGATGTGCTCGCGCGGGATGAGGAGGATGTGGGTGGGCGCGCGCGGCGCGATATCGCGGAAGGCGACGATGACATCGTCGGCGTGGACCTGGGTGGCGGGGACGTCGCCGCGGGCGATGCCGCAGAAGAGGCAGTCGGTCGTCATCGGCCCGATCATAGTCGCGTCCCGTTACGAGTCGCGACGAGCGCCACCCACTCCCCCTCGGCGAGGCGGTCGAGCACCGTGAGCCCGGCGGCCTCGAACGCCGCCCGGACATCGCCCTCGCGGTCGATGAAGATGCCCGACGCGATGAGCGTGCCGTCGGGCGCCAGCTCGGCGCTCAGGTCCGGTGCGAGGGTGACGAGGAGCGACGCGATGAGGTTGGCGAGGACGATGTCGAACGGCGGCTCGCCGGTCGGAACGGAGCCGGCCCGGATCCGCGTCCGTCGCGCGAGACCGTTGCGGCCGATGTTCGCCCTCGCCGCGTCGACGGCGATCGGATCGGGATCCACGCCGACGATCGCGTCCGCACCGAGCAGGCCGGCGGCGATCGCGAGGATCCCGGAGCCGGTCCCGACGTCGAGGACGCGACCGAGCGCGGGGGCGGCGCGGTCGGCGACCACCTCGAGCGCCGCGAGGCAGAGCCGGGTCGTTGGATGGAGGCCCGTCCCGAAGGCCATCCCCGGGTCGAGAGCGAGCACCACGTCGTCCGGTCGCCGCGCATGCCGACGCCAGGTCGGCCGGATGACGAGCCGGCGACCGACGCGCAGGACCGGGAAATGCGCCTTCCACGCCTCCGCCCAGTCCGCCTCGTGCACGACCCGGACGTCGAGGTCGCCGATCGGCCGGATCCCGAACGCCTGAAGGTGGCCGAGCGCGATCCGGGTGTCGTGGATGGCGGTCCGCGCCGCCGTTCGGTCGCGCGCGGGGAGGTACGCCCGGACGGTCGCCGGTCGCGAGGCGTCCACGAACGCGCCGAGCCCCTCGTCGCTGAGGATGAACGCGGGCTCGACGCTCGTCCCGCCGGAGGCGACGCGGCCGAGGATCTCGCTCACCGCCTCCACCGCCTCGACGTCCGCGGCCACCGACAGCTCGAGCCAGGTGCCGTCCGCTGAGGTCCCTTCGTCGTCGTTCGCCGCGCCGCCGTCGTCGTCGGGTGCGGTCCCGCCGTCGTCGTCCGCCGCGCCGCCGTCGGAGCCGCCGGCCGGTGCGCCGCCGACCGCGGCGACGGGATCAGCCGAGGACATCGCGGACACGGTCGATGATCCCGCCGTGGCCGTGCGGACCCACCTGCTCGCCGGTCGCCGTCGCATAGGTCTCGAGCGCGGCGCGTGCCTCCTTCGTGAGCTTCGTCGGAACCGTCACCCGGACGAGCACGTGGAGGTCGCCGCGCGAGCCCGTCCGACGGAGATGTGGCACGCCCCTGCCGCGGAGGCGAAGTTCGGTCCCGGGTTGGGTGCCGGGCTTGATCTCGATCTCCTCGTCTCCTTCGACCGTCGGTACGCGGCGGCGGGTGCCGAGGGCTGCCTGGGCGATCGAGATGTCGAGTTCGTAGTAGAGCTCCGTCCCATCCCGCTTGAGGTCCGCGTGCGGGGCGACATGGATCGCCACGTACAGGCTGCCGGGCGGACCCCCGCGCGGACCCGCCTCACCCTCGCCGGAGAGCCGCATCTGATGACCCTCGTCGATGCCGGCGGGGATCGAGACCCGGACCTTCCGCTTCCGCTCGACCCGTCCATCGCCGTGGCACGTTTCGCACGGCGCTTCGACCACCCGGCCCTCGCCCCGGCAGCGCGGGCAGGTGGTGACATTCACCATCTGGCCGAGCATCGTCTGACGGACGCTTCGCACCTCGCCGCGCCCGTTGCACTGCGGACACGTGGTCGCGTCCGTGCCCGACTTCGCTCCGCTCCCGCGGCACGTCTCGCACCGAACGAGGACCGCGAACTCGATCTCCTTCTCGGTTCCCGCCACCGCCTCGGCGAACGAGATCCGAAGGTCGTACCGCAGGTCGCTCCCGGTCGGCGGTCGCCCGTGACGCGCGTTCGCGGCTGTGCCGCCACCGAAGAACGCATCGAAGATGTCGCCGAAGTTCCCGAACCCGGCCCCGAAGCCCGCGTCACCGGCCGCGCCGCTGACGCCCGCCCGGCCGAACGTGTCGTAGGCCTGCCGGCGCTGCGGGTCGGAGAGGATCTGGTACGCCTCGTTGATCTCCTTGAAACGCTCGTCCGCGGCAGGTTCCTTGCTCACGTCCGGGTGCCACTGCTGGGCGAGCTTGCGGAACGCGCGCTTGATGTCCGCGTCGCTCGCTCCGCGGGCGACGCCCAGGACGTCGTAGTAGTCGCGCTCGGTCACCATGGCCCGGAGAGTCTACGGGAGGCGGAACGCGGGTGGCATCGCGGCGAGTCTCGGGTGGCATCCCGGCGTGCTCGGGTGGCTCGGAGGGGCGGCTCGGCGGGCTCGGGTGGCTCGGGGGGGCGGCTCGGCGGGCTCGGGCGTGGCTCGGCGGCTCGGCTGGGGCTCGGGTGGGGCTCGGGTGGTTCGGCTGGGGCTCGGGTGGGGCTCGGGTGGTTCGGGCCGCGAGAAACCGTCATTTGGTCTTCAAGAGGGCACTCGTCGGTGGTCCGGGAGGATGGCGAGGACGACGCGATCCCCATTGAGCGTGGCCCGGACTCCGGATCGATCCTCAATCACGGCATCTGCGCACCACGGGAGTCATCTGGCAGCGATCCCGTGACCAACGCCCGCCTGGGGATCAGATGTCACATTCCTTCGACGAGGGGACGTCCGAGCGGGCGGACGGGGCGGCGACAGACGCGCGGGACGCGGGGCGACGCGGATCCGCGGCTGCGCGGCCGCGGGCACATCTGCTCGACGCGCGAACCGCTACCGGGTCGCGGCTTTCGCCCGCGCGAGCAGCGTCTCGAACATTGGCGTGGTGAGGCGGCCGGTGAACGTGTTCTGCTGGCTCGGGTGATACGACCCGAACAGGACGTACGGCCCGACGACCGCCTCCGCGCCGTGCCCGAACCGTGGCCGCGGCCTGATGGCGTGGCCGTCCGCCCCGAGGACGCGCAAGACGGCGTCCCACCCGAAGGCGCCGAGGGCGACGATGACTCGAATCCTTGGCAGGAACGCCAGCTCCCGCTGGAGGAATGGGAGACATCGGTCGCGCTCTTCGATCGTCGGTCGGTTCGCGGGTGGCGCACAGCGGACCGCCGCGGCGATGTAGACCCCGCGGAGGGTGAGGCCGTCGTCCGCCCGGCGCGATGACGGCCTGTCGGCGAGCCCGTTGACATGAAGCGCGGACCACAGGAAATCGCCCGACCGGTCGCCGGTGAAGACTCGCCCGGTCCGGTTGCCGCCGTGCGCCGCCGGGGCGAGCCCGACGATGAGGATCCGCGCCTCGGGATCGCCGAAGCCGGCCAGCGGACGACCCCAGTACGGCTCGTCCGCGAAGCGCGCGACCTTCTCGCGGGCGACTCGTTCGCGCCACTCGACGAGACGCGGACAGCGGCGGCAGGCGATGATCTCGGCGCGGAGCGCCTCGAGGCCGTCGACCGGCGAACCGGGCTCGGCGCCCGTTCTCGTCCTCGCCAGGTCAGCTTCCGCTGGGCGGCAGCGTCGGCACGTCCATGAGGACCGACCGCAGGGCCTGCGCCGCTCCGAGGAGCGCAGAGCTCTCGGCCGGGATGACGATCTTCGTGTTCTCGCTGGCGGCGAACTTGGCGAGCGTGTCGAGCTGGAGGATCGCGACGAGCGTCGGATCCGGCGCCGCTGCCTTGATCGCGTCATAGACCGTCTTGATCGCCTGGGCTCGACCCTCGGCCTCGAGGATCGCCGCCTGCCGGTTGCCCTCCGCCCGGAGGATCGCCGACTGCCGTTCGCCTTCGGCGCTCTTGATCGCTGCCTGCCGGTTGCCGTCCGCGACATTGACCGCCGACTGCTGAAGGCCCTCGGACTGGAGGATCTTCGCCCGCTTCTCCTGGTCCGCCTGCTTCTGGAGGGCGAGAGCCTGGAGGATCTGTGGCGGCGGGGTGATCTCGACGATCTCGATCCGGTTGATCCGGATCCCCCACTTGTCGGTCACCGCCTCCATCTGCTGCTGGACGTCCACGTTGATCCGCTCGCGCTCGGACAGCGCCTGGTCGAGGGAGAGCGTTCCGATGACGGACCGGAGCGCGGTCCGGGCGATCGCGTCGATGGCGACGTCGAAATCGGAGACGCTGAAGAGCGCCTGCTTCGCGTCGACCACCTGGGTGAAGATCGTCGCGTTCACCGCCACAACGACGTTGTCCTTGGTGATGACCTCCTGGCGGTCGCCGGGACGGGGGATCTCGCGCATGTCGACGCGGACGAGCGTCTGGTAGAACGGCACGATGAGGGCCAGGCCCGGATTGTGGATCGACTTGAACTCGCCGAACTGCTTGACGACCCCGACGTATCCCTGCTGGATCACGTTCGCCGCCTGGCCCAGGAAGGCGACGATGACGACGAAGATGACGATCGCGACGACGATCCCGGCGATCACACCACTATCCACGACGGACTCCTCCTTCTGCGAACGGCGCCGAACGCTCGAGCGGACGGACGAGGAGCGTCGTTCCGCGCACGGCGATGACCCCGACAGCCACATCGCTGCCGAGGGGATCCGGATGGTCCGTCACGGCGAGCCATCGCTCGCTCGCGAGGAGGACATGCCCGGGATGATGTTCGTCGCCGATCGCGTCCAGGGTGAGCGCCTCCTGTCCGACGAGGCCGCCGTGGACGCCGCGCGAGACGACGCCGTCGCGACGATTGAGGAAGGCGCGACTCGCGAACGGCCGCAGGGCGAGCATGCCGACGATCGAGGCGACGGCCGCGAGGAGCGCCTGGACCCAGACCGGGCTGTCCGGGACGAAGATCACGAGGATCGCCGCGACGAACGAGCCGGCGGCGAGGAACAGGGCGTAGAAGGCGACCGTGTGCAGCTCCACCGCGAGGAGCACGAGTCCGGCGACGACCCACAGGAACAACATGGTCACCGTGAGTCTACGCCCGCCGCGTGCTGGCGGATCGGTTGGGACCGCTCGTCGGCGGGGGGCCGCGGCCGTCGGGGACCGGA
>JADMIG010000051.1 GCA_015478725.1 Chloroflexota bacterium
CGCTCCCGGCGCATGTGAGGACCGGCTGCGCCGGCTCGAGTCACTGGACCATGGGCGGCGCCAGTCTCAGCGCCTTCGCGGCGTCGACGGCGTCGCTCATGCCTGCGGCCGCTGGTCGGAAGTAGCGCCGCCCATCCGCCACGTGCGGTGGCAGATCGGCTGACGTTCGTCGGCCACTCCACCGTCCTCGTCGACCTCGACGGCGTGCGCGTCCTCACGGACCCGCTGCTCGGCCACGTGGCGGCGGGCACCATCCGACGTGTGGTGCCGGCCGTGCCCCCCGAGACGCTCGCGAGCCTCACGGCGGTCTTCATCAGCCATGGTCACCTGGATCACCTGGACTTCGCATCCCTGCGCGCCCTTCCGGGCAACCCGGCGCTCATCGTCCCGGTCGGCCTGGGGCGCGTCGTGGCACGGGCGACCCGTGGCGTCGTCCACGAGCTGCGGGCCGGCGATCGACTCACCATCGGTAACCTGACCCTGGAGGCCGTCCATGCCGAACATCCCCGTCGCCGCTCGCCCTTCACGACCGCGGAGGGCGCCCTCGGCGTCCTCATCACCGGATCCACGAGCGTCTACTTCGCCGGCGACACGGACCTCTTTCCCGCGATGGAGGAGCTGGCCGGGCGAGTCGACGTGGCGCTCCTGCCGGTGAGTGGCTGGGGGCCCACGCTCGGGCGCGGCCACCTGGACCCGCGACGAGCGGCGGAGGCGGCGGCGCGGATCCGGCCCGCGATCGCGATGCCGATCCATTGGGGCACCCTCTGGCCGCTCGGCCTTCGACGGATGGCTGGCCTCGAGGGACCGGGCGAGGCCTTCCGCGATGCCGTTGCGGCACGCGCAGCGGGGGTCGACGTTCGCGTCCTGCGACCCGGCGGATCCATGCCGCTCCACCAGCGTCCCGGCCGGTGATGCCGCACGTCGGCGGGGACGCCGGGCGCCCGGACCGCGGCGTTCTCGCCTTCTACCTGCTCCAGGCCCGCCTCATGTGGGAGTGGCGACCGACCCGTCTGGCGATCCTGCGCCGCACGATCCTGTCGTTCGCGGGAGCCTGCCTCGCGCTGGCAATCGCGGCGGTCGTCGTCCCGGGGCTCGGCGTCGACGGACTCGCCCCCCTGTTGCTGGCCGGGCTCCTGCTGCTTGTCCTCGACAGCTCCTCCGCCGTCTTCCTTCATTGGCTGCTCGTGCCGTGGCCGATCCTCATCGCACAGGTCCTGGGCCTGGTCATCCAGTTCGTGGCCATCGTCTTCCTCGGCCGGGTGGTGGCGGGCGTCCACGTGGACGGCACGGCGACCGCCGTGTGGGCCGCCGTGGTGGTGACGATGCTCAACAACCTGTTCGCCGAGCTCGTTGCGGTGAGTGACGACGATTCCTACTACAGCGTGCTCGTTCGGCGGTTGGTGGCGCGTGACTTCCGGCGCGCGGGGGAACCCACGCCGGGGCTGCTCGTGGTGCAGATCGACGGCCTGAGCCTGCCCGTCCTCCACAATGCGATCCGGGCCGGACGGGTCCCGGTGCTCGGTCGGCTGGTACGCGACGGCGTGGCGACGCTTCACCCCTGGATCGCCCTCCTGCCGCCGACGACGCCGGCCAGTCAGGCGGGCATCCTTCACGGTCGCAACGACGGGATCGCCGGCTTTCGGTGGTACGAGAAGGCGAGCGCCAGGTTGCTCGTCGCCAACCGCCCGGAGGATGCGGCGGAGATCGTCCGTCGCATCAGCGATGGCACCGGCCTGCTGGCCGACGATGGTGCCGGCATCGGCAACCTCGTCACCGGCGATGCTCCGCGCACCTACCTGACCATGGCCACCATCGCCGAGCGCGCTCCGGCCGGTGACGACCGGCGACTGCGCGGCTTCTTCGTCACCACCGTCAACTACATCCGCCTCGTGGTGCTCATGGTGGGCGAGCTGGCCAAGGAACTGTATCAGGCGGAACGTCAGCGCAGTCGATCGGTCGAGCCGCGGATGCACCGCGGCCTCCACTACGCCGTCGAACGAGCCGCCGTCAATGTCGCGCTGCGCACGGTCTCCACCGCCCTGGTCATCGAGGAGATGTACGGCGGGGCGCCGACGATCTATGTGGACTACACGGGCTACGACACGATCGCGCACCACAGCGGGCCCGAGCGCGTGGAGGCGATCGACGCGCTCGAGGGCATCGATCGGGGCATCGGGTCGCTGCTGAAGGCCGCTCGACACGCCCGCCGCGCCTATCACCTGGTCGTGCTCTCCGACCACGGCCAGAGTCTGGGCGCCACGTTCCAGGAGCGCTACGGCCGGCCGATCGAAGAGATCATCGCCGCGCTGCTGCCAGCCACGATGACCGTCGTCGGCACGACGGACATGGCCGAATCGGCCGGCATGGGCCGGCGGATCGCGGCCGAATTCGGGCGGGGCTCCGGCCTGGGGCCGCTGCTGGCGCGGCGCCTTCCACGCACCCTGGGACGCTCCGGGGACCGAGTGGGGCACGGCCCGGCGGCGGCGCCACCGGACGTCATGGTGTGCTCGTCCGGCAACCTGGCCCATGTCTACTTCTCGAGCCAGCCCGACCGGATGACCCGCGAAACGATCGAGGCAGCGTACCCGGGCCTCATCGAGGCGCTGGCGCGTCATCCAGGGATCGGAGCGCTCGTCGTGCGGTCCGCTGCCGGTCATGTGCTGGCCATGGGGACACGCGGCCAGATCGACCTGACCGAGGGCGAGCCCGATGGCGGCGACCTCCTCGACGACTACGGTCCGCAGGCGGCCGAGAACCTCCGCCATCTCGATGGCTTCCCGAACGCCGGTGACCTGATCCTGCTCGGCGCGGTCGACCGCGGCACTGGGGAGGTCACCGGATTCGAGGAGCTCGTCGGCTCGCACGGCGGTCTCGGCGGCTGGCAGACCGAGCCGTTCATCCTGTGCCCGGCGGCCCTGGCGCTGGGGGAAGACCCGCTCGTGGGAGCGTCGGCACTGTATCGCCAGCTGATCGCGTGGCAGGTGCGACCCGGGGACGAACATGAAGGTTGACGCCGCCACCGCCGAGCCTCGGATCGACCCCGGCCGGCCGGTCAATCCCAAGGTGGCCGAGCTGCGGGTCGAGAAGAACCCACTGCGGCGCCTCGGCAAGGTCCTCGGCCCGGGACTCATCACCGGGGCATCGGACGATGATCCCTCGGGCATCGGGACCTATGCCCAGGCCGGCGCGCAGTACGGCTTCGCGACGCTCTGGACGACGCTCGCCATGCTCCCGATGATGACGGCCGTCCAGTACATGTGCGCCAAGATCGGCCTGGTGACCGGCAAGGGCCTCGCCGGGGTGCTCCGCGAGCACTACCCCCGAGCCCTCTATCCGGCCGTGATCGCCCTCGTCGTCGCCAACACCCTGAATGCCGGCGCGGATATCGGCGCCATCGCGGCGGCCATCAATCTCCTCGTGCCGATCCCCGCGATCTTCTTCATCGTGCCGGTCAGCCTCGGGATCATCGGGCTCCAGGTCTTCGGGTCGTATCGGTTCATCGAGCGGGTCTTCAAGTGGCTGGCCCTGGCGCTCCTCGCCTACATCGGGGCGGCCCTGTTCGCGCGGCCCGACGTCGTGCGCGTCCTGGTCGGAACGCTCGTCCCGACGATCCGGTTGGACCCGGGTTACATCGGGATCCTCGTCGCGCTCCTCGGCACGACCATCTCGCCGTACCTGTTCTTCTGGCAGGCAAGCCAGGAAGTGGAAGAGGAGATCAGCATCGGGCGGCGTCATCTTCGGCAACGTCAGGGTGCATCGCGATTCGAGCTCAAGTACGCCCTCTGGGACACGATCGCGGGGATGGTCTTCTCAGAGGTGGTGGCGTATTTCATTATCCTCGCCACCGGCGCCACCCTGTTCGCCGCAGGCAAGACGAACATCGCCTCGGCCACGGATGCCGCCCAGGCCCTGCGCCCCATCGCCGGCGACGCGTCCGCGCTCCTGCTCGCCGTCGGGCTCATCGGGGCCGGCGTGCTCGCCGTGCCGGTCCTCACGGGCTCGGCGGCCTACGGCGTGGCCGAGGCGTTCGGCTGGCGATCGGGGCTCGATCGCACGCTCCGTCGAGCGCCACAGTTCTACGTGGTCATCATCGCCGCGACGCTCGTGGGGATGGCCATCAACTTCCTCGGCATCAACCCGATCACCGCCCTCGTGCTGAGCGCGGTCCTCAACGGCCTCATCGCCGCGCCGCTCCTCGTCCTCGTCATGCTCGTCTCGAACGATCGCGCGGCGATGGGTGCACGGACGAACGGTCGCCTGCTCAACGTTCTCGGGTGGGCGACCACGATCATCATGGCCCTGGCGGCCATCGGCCTCATCGTGACGACGCTGGTCGGGTAGCCTCGGGGATCGGCGCGCGACGACATGGCCGGCCCGGGCACATCGTCGAGAGCGAGCGTGCCTTCCCCGTCAGCGACTGAGCGAGCGATACTTCCGGACGCCGAGCGGCCCGAAGATCGCGATGATCGCGACGACCCAGAGGAGCGTCACGAGGATCGGGTGCTCCGCCGGAAAGCCCGTCGAGGCATACGGGTTCGGGTTTCCCCACAGCTGACGGAGCGAGGCCGTGAGCGTGCTCGTCGGGTTCCACTCGGCGACCGGCTGGAGCCACGACGGCAGGGACTGCAGCGGGACGAAGACATTCGAGATGAAGGTGATCGGGAAGAGGACCGTGAAGCCCACCTGCTGGGCGACCTCGACAGTGGGCACGGACAGCCCGAGCCAGACACCGATCCATGACATCGCGAAGGCGAAGAGCAGCAGCAGGCCGACACCGGCGAGCAGCTCGGGGAGCCCGGTCCTGATCGTCCAGCCGACCGCGAGTCCGGACAGCATGAGCACGATGAGGATGCCGAAGTTGTAGGCGACGTCAGACAGCGTGCGTCCGGTCAGGACCGCCGAGCGAGCCATGGGCAGCGACCGGAAGCGGTCGAGGATGCCCTTGTGGACGTCGTCGGTCATGCCGACCGCGGTGGTCGCCGCGGCGAACACGATCGTTTGCGCGAAGATCCCGGGCATCAGGTACTCCCGATAGCTGCCCCCGCCCGGCAACGGGATCGCTCCTCCGAAGACGAATGCGAACAACAGGACGAACATGATCGACTGGAGGATCGCGAAGATCGCGAGCTCCGGGATTCGCGGGATGCGCTTCAGGTTGCGCCAGGTGACGATGAGGCTGTCGTTGATGGTCGTGCCGAGGCGGCCTCCTGCCCGAGCCTCCTTCGCGGGGATCGTCTTGTTGCTCATGCCGTCCTCCCCTGGCCACGTCCGGCCATCGCCGGCTCCTTCTCGTCCTCGCCCGCCAGGGTCTCGGCGGCGTGGCCGGTCAGCGCGAGGAAGACATCGTCGAGCGTCGGCCGGCGCAGCCCGATGTCGTCGATCCTGATCCCCGCCTCGTCGAGATCGCGGACGACCTGAACGAGCGCCACGGCTCCACCCCGCGTCGGCACCGTGAGGCGTCGGGTGTGGTCGTCGACGCTCACGTCGCCCTCGCCGTCGCGTGAGAGCACCTCGATCGCCCGCGAGATGTCAGATCCGCCGTGGACGACGACTTCGATCCGTTCGTCACCGACCTGCGATTTCAGCTCGTCCGACGTGCCGCGCGCGATGATCCGTCCGTGGTCGACCACGGCGATCGTGTCGGCCAGCTCGTCCGCCTCCTCGAGATACTGGGTCGTGAGGAGGAGCGTCGTTCCCCCGCGGACGAGGTTTCGGATGACGTCCCACATGCCGAGCCGGCTGCGCGGGTCGAGACCGGTGGTCGGCTCATCGAGGAACAGGAGGCGCGGCCGGCCGATGAGGGCGCTGCCAAGGTCGAGGCGGCGGCGCATCCCGCCGGAATACGTCTTCACGACGCGATCGGCGGCGGCGATCAGGTCGAACCGCTCGAGCAGCTCCCCGGCGCGTTGGCGAGCGTCGCCGCTGCTGAGCTGGTACAGCCGCCCGAACATCCACAGGTTCTCCCGGCCGGTCAGGTTCTCGTCGACCGCGGCATATTGACCGGAGAGGCCGATGACCGACCGCAGCTCATCGGCCTGGCGGACGACATCGAACCCGGCGACCGTCGCGTGGCCGGCATCCGGCTTGAGGAGCGTCGCGAGGATCCGGACCGTGGTCGTCTTGCCGGCACCGTTCGGCCCGAGCAGGCCGAGGACGGTCCCTTCGGCAACGGACAGATCGATGCCGTCGAGGGCGCGGACCTCACTCCCGCGGCTCCGGAAGGTCTTGACCAGGCCTTCGGCGGTGATGGCATTCATGCGGAAGGCACCTCGCGAGGGGTGTCGGGGGAGGCTGGATGACGTCGGGCCGGGCGAGCACGAGCCACCAGTATGGGATGCCCGGCTCCGGGTCTGTCAGTCCCCTGCCAGCATGGCAGCGAAGCGATCCCACGTCTCGATGCCCACATGGTCGCGCATGCCATCGATGTCGACGATGAAGGTCCACGTGAAGTGTTCGGGCGGGTCAACCTGTGGTACTCGCCCGTGCGCTCGCGCGAGACGATGAGCGAGTGGCCCCGGGCGGCCGGGTTCGGGTCCACTGCGCCGATACCTCAGGCGCGGCGGGTATCGCGCCTGAAGAGGGTCATCGCGGCGATGGCGAACGCAGCGGCCCAGACGCCGACGCTCAGGAGCCAGCTCCAATCGAAGGCACCGCCCACCAACGGGAAGCGGGCGATCGACGCGACACCGTAGGTCGGCATGTACGGGGCGATGTCCTGCATGGCCGAGGGCAGGAGGCTGAGCGGGACGAAGAGCCCGCCGAAGAGCGAAAAGACGGCGAGGACCGGGCCGATGACCTGCATGACATTCTCGGATGGCAGGAGGTAGCCGACGAACAGGCTTCGGCGCGGTCGTCATTGCCGAAGCTCCTCCCTGTACTCTGGTTGCAGGCTGTCGGAGCGCATTCGCGCCGACCGAGCGGTACAAACCGGCGGGCAGGTCCGGAATCGACGTCAACCAGCCTGCGTCCCGAGGGTAACTGGCTCCGGCGGTAGGATTCGAACCTACGACATGGCGGTTAACAGCCGCCCGCTCTACCACTGAGCTACGCCGGAGCGAGGACCGCCGGGCCGGCGGTCGGCGACCGTCTCGGCCGCGGCGGGGAGCATAGCACGAGGCGCCGAAGCAACCGCCGGTGCCTCCGCGCACCGACCCGTCGAAACCGCCGAACCAACGCTGGGGCCCCGCGCTACGATGCGGTGCCATCAGACACCGTTGGGGTCCACGTGGCGCGCGACAATCGCGACCCCGCCGCAGTCGCCCCGACAGACCGGAGGAGGTCGATCGGATGTCCCTGCTCTCGCGTGTCCGGATCCATCGAGGCTGGCGCCTCCTGACCGCCCTGGCGATCGTCGGAGCGCTCGTCGCTCCGGGAGCGCTCGTCTCCGCCCACCAGTCCGGGTCCGGGGATCTGCCCGGGGCCGGCGATCATTCCGACTCGAACGGACGCCTCGGCCGCGTCTTCGTCATCATGCTCGAGAACCACAGCGCCGCGAACGTCATCGACAACCGCGACTCGAACGGCAACCTGACGGCCCCGAAGATCACGGCCCTCGCCCACGCGTACGGCCAGGCCAGTCAGTACTACGGGGTCACGCATCCCTCGCTGCCGAACTACGTCTCCGCGATCAGCGGCAGCAACTGGTTCATCAACAACGACAACCCGAGCAACCGCTTCGACCACCTGAATCTCGTGGACCAGCTCGCGGCGAACCACATCTCGTGGGGCGCCTACATGGAGTCCATGCCGGCGGACAATAAGCTGATCGACTTCTCGCCGAGCTCGGCCAATCCGCTCTACGTGAGCAAGCACAACCCGTTCGTCCTGTTCAACGACATCCGCAACAACCCGACCCGGATGGCGAACGTCAAGCCGTACACGGACCTGGCGACCGACCTGAACTCGAAGCACGCCCCGCAGTTCGTGTGGATCAGCCCGAACCAGTGCCACGATCTTCACGGCGGCGTGTACGGGACGGTGGACCCGACGGGCGCCGACGGCACGCCGTGCCCCTACGGCACGACCTTTCCGACCCAGGACGCGAAGGATCTGAGCCTCGTCAAGAAGGCGGACGACTGGGTGGGAGCGGCGGTCCATACGATCATGACCTCGAAGGCGTGGACCGGAAACAGCGCCATCTTCATCGTCACCGACGAGAACGACTTCGTAGGCGCGAACACGAGCATCGACCAGTGGGAGACCGCGGCGGGTTGCTGCGACTCCCCGGTGCTCCCGAACGGCTATGCGTTCATCGGTTCTCACGGGACGCCGGACGGCAACGTCCTCGTCTGCCCCGGCACACCGACGCCGGTCGCGTGCACGTACGGCGGCGGGCTCGTGCCGGCCGTCGTCATCGCCCGCCACGGTGTCCGCAACTACACGAGCTCGACACCGTACAACCACTTCTCGCTGCTCCGGACGATCGAGGAGAACTGGCACCTCGGGTATCTCGGGAACGCCTCGGACAGCCTCAACGTGACGTCGATGAACGAATTCCTCAGCCATTGAGTCTCATCTCGAGTGAGGCGCTCGCCGAGCGCCTCACTCGACCCGACTCCGTCCGCGTCGTCGACGTCCGCTGGTACCTGGGACGACCCGGTGACGGGCGGCGGGCGTATGACGCCGGTCATATCCCGGACTCGATCTTCGTCGACCTCGACACCGACCTCGTCGCACCGGACGGCCCGGGCCGTCATCCCCTCCCCGACCCCGCCACATTCGCCGGCCGCCTCGGCGAGCTCGGCATCGGCGACGGCCAGCTCGTCGTCGCCTGCGACGACGTCGGTGGCTGGGTGGCCGCCCGCCTGTGGTGGATGCTCGACGATCTCGGCCATCGGGAGAGCGCCGTCCTCGATGGCGGCCTGCCGGCCTGGATCGCCGCCGGACTCCCGCTCTCGACCGATGCGTCACCCCATCCCGCGGCCCATCTCACGCTGGCGCCCGCCTGGCGGCGGACGATCGAGCGGGACGAGCTCCGCCGGCGCCTCGGCTCCGTGACGCTCCTCGATGCCCGGGCCGCGGCACGCTACCGGGGCGAGATCGAGCCGATCGACCCGGTCGCCGGGCACATCCCCACGGCGCTGAGCGCGCCGACGGACGGCAACCTCAGGCTGGACGGTCGGTTCCGCTCACCTGCCGACCTTGCCGCACGCTTCGCCGAGCTCGGGATCGTCGGTGGCCGCGACTCGGGGGCGGTCGGGCGCGACGTCGTCACGTCGTGCGGGAGCGGTGTCTCTGCCTGCCACAACGCGCTCGCGATGCGGGTCGCCGGCCTGCCGGATCCGATCCTCTTCCCCGGATCGTTCAGTGACTGGAGCCGCTCCGGGCTGCCGGTTGCGACCGGCTCCGACCCTGGAGCGCCACCGGTGGAGTGATCGAAGGGCCGACTCGAACTGACCGTCAGTGCGTCGGCACCGCTCCCGCGGCGATGAACGACACGGCGGCGCTCACGAGGCCGAGGATGACGAGCGGGCGGACCGTCCAGCGAACCAGGTCACCGAGGAGGAGCCCGTCCACGCTCGCTCCGAGGCGATCGCGCGCGGCGAGGAGGGGCTCGAGCCAGTCGCCGCCGTAGACGGCCCGCTGCCGTGCATCCTCGACCGCGAGGAGGAGATCCGCGAGGCGGAGCTGGTCCGGGTCCGAAGCCGTCGGGCCCGCCTCAAGCTCGCCGAGGGCACGGCGCACGGGCTCGAGATCGCCGTCGCGGTCCGCGACGAAGCCGACGAACGCCCGCTCGAGGGCGCGGTCGAAGCGCTCCATCGGCGTCCTCTCGGGGAGTGTCGCGACGACCCGCCGGGCGGCTTCGAACTCGCCGATCCAGACGAGCAGCTCGATCCGGGCGAGATCTTCCGGGCGGCGCACTGCCGGATGCGTCTCGAGCCAGGCCCGGGCCGCCGATGGCGTCCGGGGGATCGGCTCGCCCGTGAGTCGCCGCCACCGGTCAGCAGCGGCGCGGGCACTCCAGCGATACGCCTCGAGCGCCCGCGCGATCGGTCGGGGCCGGAACACCCAGGCGACGCCGAAGGTCACGACGACGAATGCTCCGACGGCGGCCGCGAATGCTGCGAGTGTCCCGAGCGGTCCCGGCTTCGCTTCCGCCACGGCGATCCCGAAGATGGCGACCGCCACGACGCCGAGCGCGCCGCCGAACGTCAGCCGGCGAGCCTCGAGATCGCGGAAGCCGCGCAGCAGCGCGAACTGCCGCCCCATCGCATCCGGTTCGGTCGCCCGGACCCCCATCCGCCGCCGGATGAGCACTATTCGAGGTAGTCCTTGAGCTTCCGGCTGCGCGAGGGATGGCGGAGCTTGCGGAGCGCCTTCGCCTCGATCTGGCGGATGCGTTCGCGGGTCACGTTGAACTCCTTGCCCACCTCCTCGAGGGTGCGGGCCCGCCCGTCCTCGAGGCCGAAGCGAAGCTGGAGGACGCGGCGCTCGCGACCGGTCAGTGAGTCGAGGACCGCCTCCACCTGCTCCTTGAGCAGCTGATGCGAGG
>JADMIG010000052.1 GCA_015478725.1 Chloroflexota bacterium
CGATCTCCGGTCCCCGACGGCCGCGGCCCCCCGCCGACGAGCGGTCCCAACCGATCCGCCAGCACGCGGCGGGCGTAGACTCACGGTGACCATGTTGTTCCTGTGGGTCGTCGCCGGACTCGTGCTCCTCGCGGTGGAGCTGCACACGGTCGCCTTCTACGCCCTGTTCCTCGCCGCCGGCTCGTTCGTCGCGGCGATCCTCGTGATCTTCGTCCCGGACAGCCCGGTCTGGGTCCAGGCGCTCCTCGCGGCCGTCGCCTCGATCGTCGGCATGCTCGCCCTGCGGCCGTTCGCGAGTCGCGCCTTCCTCAATCGTCGCGACGGCGTCGTCTCGCGCGGCGTCCACGGCGGCCTCGTCGGACAGGAGGCGCTCACCCTGGACGCGATCGGCGACGAACATCATCCCGGGCATGTCCTCCTCGCGAGCGAGCGATGGCTCGCCGTGACGGACCATCCGGATCCCCTCGGCAGCGATGTGGCTGTCGGGGTCATCGCCGTGCGCGGAACGACGCTCCTCGTCCGTCCGCTCGAGCGTTCGGCGCCGTTCGCAGAAGGAGGAGTCCGTCGTGGATAGTGGTGTGATCGCCGGGATCGTCGTCGCGATCGTCATCTTCGTCGTCATCGTCGCCTTCCTGGGCCAGGCGGCGAACGTGATCCAGCAGGGATACGTCGGGGTCGTCAAGCAGTTCGGCGAGTTCAAGTCGATCCACAATCCGGGCCTGGCCCTCATCGTGCCGTTCTACCAGACGCTCGTCCGCGTCGACATGCGCGAGATCCCCCGTCCCGGCGACCGCCAGGAGGTCATCACCAAGGACAACGTCGTTGTGGCGGTGAACGCGACGATCTTCACCCAGGTGGTCGACGCGAAGCAGGCGCTCTTCAGCGTCTCCGATTTCGACGTCGCCATCGACGCGATCGCCCGGACCGCGCTCCGGTCCGTCATCGGAACGCTCTCCCTCGACCAGGCGCTGTCCGAGCGCGAGCGGATCAACGTGGACGTCCAGCAGCAGATGGAGGCGGTGACCGACAAGTGGGGGATCCGGATCAACCGGATCGAGATCGTCGAGATCACCCCGCCGCCACAGATCCTCCAGGCTCTCGCCCTCCAGAAGCAGGCGGACCAGGAGAAGCGGGCGAAGATCCTCCAGTCCGAGGGCCTTCAGCAGTCGGCGGTCAATGTCGCGGACGGCAACCGGCAGGCAGCGATCAAGAGCGCCGAAGGCGAACGGCAGTCGGCGATCCTCCGGGCGGAGGGCAACCGGCAGGCGGCGATCCTCGAGGCCGAGGGTCGAGCCCAGGCGATCAAGACGGTCTATGACGCGATCAAGGCAGCGGCGCCGGATCCGACGCTCGTCGCGATCCTCCAGCTCGACACGCTCGCCAAGTTCGCCGCCAGCGAGAACACGAAGATCGTCATCCCGGCCGAGAGCTCTGCGCTCCTCGGAGCGGCGCAGGCCCTGCGGTCGGTCCTCATGGACGTGCCGACGCTGCCGCCCAGCGGAAGCTGACCTGGCGAGGACGAGAACGGGCGCCGAGCCCGGTTCGCCGGTCGACGGCCTCGAGGCGCTCCGCGCCGAGATCATCGCCTGCCGCCGCTGTCCGCGTCTCGTCGAGTGGCGCGAACGAGTCGCCCGCGAGAAGGTCGCGCGCTTCGCGGACGAGCCGTACTGGGGTCGTCCGCTGGCCGGCTTCGGCGATCCCGAGGCGCGGATCCTCATCGTCGGGCTCGCCCCGGCGGCGCACGGCGGCAACCGGACCGGGCGAGTCTTCACCGGCGACCGGTCGGGCGATTTCCTGTGGTCCGCGCTTCATGTCAACGGGCTCGCCGACAGGCCGTCATCGCGCCGGGCGGACGACGGCCTCACCCTCCGCGGGGTCTACATCGCCGCGGCGGTCCGCTGTGCGCCACCCGCGAACCGACCGACGATCGAAGAGCGCGACCGATGTCTCCCATTCCTCCAGCGGGAGCTGGCGTTCCTGCCAAGGATTCGAGTCATCGTCGCCCTCGGCGCCTTCGGGTGGGACGCCGTCTTGCGCGTCCTCGGGGCGGACGGCCACGCCATCAGGCCGCGGCCACGGTTCGGGCACGGCGCGGAGGCGGTCGTCGGGCCGTACGTCCTGTTCGGGTCGTATCACCCGAGCCAGCAGAACACGTTCACCGGCCGCCTCACCACGCCAATGTTCGAGACGCTGCTCGCGCGGGCGAAAGCCGCGACCCGGTAGCGGTTCGCGCGTCGAGCAGATGTGCCCGCGGCCGCGCAGCCGCGGATCCGCGTCGCCCCGCGTCCCGCGCGTCTGTCGCCGCCCCGTCCGCCCGCTCGGACGTCCCCTCGTCGAAGGAATGTGACATCTGATCCCCAGGCGGGCGTTGGTCACGGGATCGCTGCCAGATGACTCCCGTGGTGCGCAGATGCCGTGATTGAGGATCGATCCGGAGTCCGGGCCACGCTCAATGGGGATCGCGTCGTCCTCGCCATCCTCCCGGACCACCGACGAGTGCCCTCTTGAAGACCAAATGACGGTTTCTCGCGGCCCGAACCACCCGAGCCCCACCCGAGCCCCAGCCGAACCACCCGAGCCCCACCCGAGCCCCAGCCGAGCCGCCGAGCCACGCCCGAGCCCGCCGAGCCGCCCCCCCGAGCCACCCGAGCCCGCCGAGCCGCCCCTCCGAGCCACCCGAGCACGCCGGGATGCCACCCGAGACTCGCCGCGATGCCACCCGCGTTCCGCCTCCCGTAGACTCTCCGGGCCATGGTGACCGAGCGCGACTACTACGACGTCCTGGGCGTCGCCCGCGGAGCGAGCGACGCGGACATCAAGCGCGCGTTCCGCAAGCTCGCCCAGCAGTGGCACCCGGACGTGAGCAAGGAACCTGCCGCGGACGAGCGTTTCAAGGAGATCAACGAGGCGTACCAGATCCTCTCCGACCCGCAGCGCCGGCAGGCCTACGACACGTTCGGCCGGGCGGGCGTCAGCGGCGCGGCCGGTGACGCGGGCTTCGGGGCCGGGTTCGGGAACTTCGGCGACATCTTCGATGCGTTCTTCGGTGGCGGCACAGCCGCGAACGCGCGTCACGGGCGACCGCCGACCGGGAGCGACCTGCGGTACGACCTTCGGATCTCGTTCGCCGAGGCGGTGGCGGGAACCGAGAAGGAGATCGAGTTCGCGGTCCTCGTTCGGTGCGAGACGTGCCGCGGGAGCGGAGCGAAGTCGGGCACGGACGCGACCACGTGTCCGCAGTGCAACGGGCGCGGCGAGGTGCGAAGCGTCCGTCAGACGATGCTCGGCCAGATGGTGAATGTCACCACCTGCCCGCGCTGCCGGGGCGAGGGCCGGGTGGTCGAAGCGCCGTGCGAAACGTGCCACGGCGATGGACGGGTCGAGCGGAAGCGGAAGGTCCGGGTCTCGATCCCCGCCGGCATCGACGAGGGTCATCAGATGCGGCTCTCCGGCGAGGGTGAGGCGGGTCCGCGCGGGGGTCCGCCCGGCAGCCTGTACGTGGCGATCCATGTCGCCCCGCACGCGGACCTCAAGCGGGATGGGACGGAGCTCTACTACGAACTCGACATCTCGATCGCCCAGGCAGCCCTCGGCACCCGCCGCCGCGTACCGACGGTCGAAGGAGACGAGGAGATCGAGATCAAGCCCGGCACCCAACCCGGGACCGAACTTCGCCTCCGCGGCAGGGGCGTGCCACATCTCCGTCGGACGGGCTCGCGCGGCGACCTCCACGTGCTCGTCCGGGTGACGGTTCCGACGAAGCTCACGAAGGAGGCACGCGCCGCGCTCGAGACCTATGCGACGGCGACCGGCGAGCAGGTGGGTCCGCACGGCCACGGCGGGATCATCGACCGTGTCCGCGATGTCCTCGGCTGATCCCGTCGCCGCGGTCGGCGGCGCACCGGCCGGCGGCTCCGACGGCGGCGCGGCGGACGACGACGGCGGGACCGCACCCGACGACGACGGCGGCGCGGCGAACGACGACGAAGGGACCTCAGCGGACGGCACCTGGCTCGAGCTGTCGGTGGCCGCGGACGTCGAGGCGGTGGAGGCGGTGAGCGAGATCCTCGGCCGCGTCGCCTCCGGCGGGACGAGCGTCGAGCCCGCGTTCATCCTCAGCGACGAGGGGCTCGGCGCGTTCGTGGACGCCTCGCGACCGGCGACCGTCCGGGCGTACCTCCCCGCGCGCGACCGAACGGCGGCGCGGACCGCCATCCACGACACCCGGATCGCGCTCGGCCACCTTCAGGCGTTCGGGATCCGGCCGATCGGCGACCTCGACGTCCGGGTCGTGCACGAGGCGGACTGGGCGGAGGCGTGGAAGGCGCATTTCCCGGTCCTGCGCGTCGGTCGCCGGCTCGTCATCCGGCCGACCTGGCGTCGGCATGCGCGGCGACCGGACGACGTGGTGCTCGCTCTCGACCCGGGGATGGCCTTCGGGACGGGCCTCCATCCAACGACCCGGCTCTGCCTCGCGGCGCTCGAGGTGGTCGCCGACCGCGCCGCCCCCGCGCTCGGTCGCGTCCTCGACGTCGGGACCGGCTCCGGGATCCTCGCGATCGCCGCCGGCCTGCTCGGTGCGGACGCGATCGTCGGCGTGGATCCCGATCCGATCGCCGTCGACGCGGCGAGGGCGAACATCGGCCGCAACGGTCTCGCGCGACGGACGCGGATCCGGGCCGGCTCCGTTCCGACCGGCGAGCCGCCGTTCGACATCGTCCTCGCCAACCTCATCGCGTCGCTCCTCGTCACCCTCGCACCGGACCTGAGCGCCGAGCTGGCGCCCGACGGCACGCTCATCGCGTCGGGCATCTTCATCGACCGCGAGGGCGATGTCCGGGCGGCGTTCGAGGCCGCCGGGCTCACGGTGCTCGACCGCCTCGCCGAGGGGGAGTGGGTGGCGCTCGTCGCGACTCGTAACGGGACGCGACTATGATCGGGCCGATGACGACCGACTGCCTCTTCTGCGGCATCGCCCGCGGCGACGTCCCCGCCACCCAGGTCCACGCCGACGATGTCATCGTCGCCTTCCGCGATATCGCGCCGCGCGCGCCCACCCACATCCTCCTCATCCCGCGCGAGCACATCGCGTCGGCGGCGGACCTGACGGAGGCGCACGGACCGCTCCTCGGGCGACTGTTCGCGATGGCGGCGGAGGTCGCCCGGCGGGAGGGGATCGCCGACGGCGGATACCGGATCGTCTCGAACGTCGGGCGGTGGGGCGGCCAGACCGTCGATCATCTGCACATCCATCTCATGGGCGGACGACCGTTCACCTGGCCGCCCGGGTGAGGCCGCCGACGCGCGGAGCGAGCGGCGGATCGCGGTCGCCGAGGATCGGGCGGGTCACCGCCGCGGCAGCGGTCGGTCTGCTCATCGGACTCGCACTCGCCGGCTGCGGGGTCGCCGCGCCGACCGGTCCGATCACCCCGGCGCCCACATTCGCACTCCCGACCTACTCGACTGCCATCGCCGAGACCCGCCGCGAGATCGCGGCGGCGCTCGCGGTCGACTCACTCCAGCTCCAGGACGCGACGCAGCCGTTCCGGCCGCCCGAGCCCCTCGCCTTCATCGATGCGCCGCGCGGCATCTTCCAGGTGATCCTGCCGGCGGATCCGGCCCACGGCTACATCGTCGTCTACGAGTTCCGCGACGTGGCGACCGCGGCGACCGCCGGCCGCCAGCTCGCGTCGTTCGTGGGCACCGGTCCCGGCCGGGTGGAGTTTCCGCCCGACACCCAGCATGTGATCCGTCAGCTCGGGACGACGATCGTCGACTACAGCTGGTCGCCGGCAAACTCGACGGACGCCCGGGCCCCCATGATCCTCACGGCCCTCGCCACGGTCGGCATCGCCGTCCCCGTGCCGCAGTAGGCGGCCTGCCCGCTTCGGAACCTGGCCCGCCTCGGGCCCGCTTCGGAACCCGGCCCGCTTCGGAACCCCGCTCAGGAACCTTCGCGGACCGGCAGCGGTTCCTCCACCGCGGCCCAGCGGCGGACCTGATCGCGCTTCACCTTGAGGGTGTGGGTGCGGGGGAAGTCCGCCTCGGGCCAGAGGCGCCAGCCGACGATCCGCTGGTGGATCGCGAGGGCCCGATTGGCCGATCGGACGGCCTCGTCGATTTCCGCTCTGATCGCCGCCCCGCCGATCGCGGCGCTCACCTCCGCCGGCGTGCCGCTCACCTCCGCCGGCGTGCCGCTCACCTCCGCCGGCGTGCCGCTCACCTCCGCCGGCGCTCCGCCCTGCGGGATCGTGTGCGAGCCCGGCGCCAGGACCACCGCCTCGATCCGTCCGGGCAGCGTCTCGACGACGACGGAATCGCGGATGCCGGCGACCCGCAGGGCGTTCTCGATGTCTTCCGGATAGACGTTGAGCCCGTTCGGCAGCACGATGATGTCCTTCGTCCGCCCCATGAGGATGAGCCGACCCTCGGGATCGAAGCGCCCGATGTCGCCCGTCCGGTACCACCCGTCGGAGGTGAACGCCGCCGCGGTCGACGCCGGATCGCGCCAGTAGCCGCTGAAGACATTCGGGCCGTGGACGAGGATCTCGCCGTCGTCGGCGAGGCGGACCTCCACCGGCGCCACGGACCGCCCCACCGTGCCCAGACCGTGATCCTCGCGGCTCGTGCACGCGGCGAACCCGCATTCGGTGGATCCGTAGCCCTGGATGACGACGACGCCGAGGTCCTCCCACGCCTGCTGGAGCGCCGGCGGGAGGAATGCCGCCGTCGACACGAGGAGCCGAAGGCCGCCCCCGAACTCGGCGTGGACCCGGCGGAAGAGCCACCGCCGCGCCGGGTACGGCAGCCGCCGGGCGACCCGTCGAAGGCGACCGAAGGCGCGACTCCGCCCGGATCGCTCGACCTCCCGCTCGATCGAGCTCCAGAACAGGTCGAGGACCTGGGGCACGAGGATCATCGAGGTCGTCCGATGGTCGCGGATCGACTCGAAGATGACCCGTGGGTTCCGGCTCCGGACATAGAGGATGTCCGCGCCGACGTCGATCGCGTAGAGCAGTCCGACCGCCTGCTCGAGGAGATGGGAGAGGGGAAGGAGCGACACGATCCGGTGCTCGAGGGGCGGGATGACCCGATGGATCGCCTCGATGGAGGCGAGGACGTTGCCGTGGGTGAGCATGACCCCCTTCGGCGCTCCGGTCGTTCCGGAGGTGAAGACAAGCTCGAAGAGGGTGGAGCGGTCCGGTCGCGGCAGGGCCGCCACGCGCTCCTCCCAGTCGGCCGGGAACGAGTCGTCCCGTTCGGCCGCGAGCGCCTCGACCGTCGTCGTCGGCATCCCGTCGAGGCGGGCATCGCGGGGATCCGGTGATTCGCGACCCGTCCCGATCGCGAGGTGGCGTGCTTCCGCCTTCTCCACGATCCGCTCGATCGCGTCGGGGGCCATCCGGAGGTCGAGCGGCACGAGGACGATCCCCGCCCGCATCGCCCCGAGGTAGACGGCCGGGAGCTCCGGCGCGGACGGCGACCAGGTGAGCAGCCGGTCGCCCGGCACGAGGTCGAGGGCGGTCAGTCGCCAGGCGACGATCCGGCTCCGTCGCTCGAGCTCGCGGTACGACCACGCCTGCCCCGTCCCGTCGTCGCGGCGGATGCCGAGCGCGGTCCGGTCGCCGTACCGGGCCGCCGCACGCTCGAGCAGCTCGACGAGGCTCTCCACGGCGCCAGGGTACCCGCGGCGGCGGGCCGGATGTGGACAGGCGGGCCGGATGTCACTGGACAGGTCCGGCGGAGCGTGGCAATATACCCCCTGGGAGTATCACCTCGGGAGCAGGGAACGGCGCCGTGACCGACCAGACCATCCAGATCATCACGCTTCCGGTGGAGGGCATGACGTGCGCGTCGTGCGTCAACCGGATCACCCGCTTCCTCGACAAGGTGGACGGCGTCGAGGAGGCGAACGTCAACCTCGCGACAGAGTCGGCGACGGTCCGGTTCGATCCCGCGCGAACGGACATCGAGGGTCTCGTCGCCGCCGTGGAGGCGGCCGGCTACACGGCGGTCCCGGCGAGCGACGCCGCGGCGCCGGCGACCAGCGCGGACGCCGCCGAGCCCACCTACGCCGAGCGCCATCTCGCGGACCTGCGCCGCCGGGTCACGGTCGCCGGGATCCTCACGATCCCGCTCCTCCTCGGCCTCGCCCACATGACGATCGCCCCGTTCCTCCCGTCGTTCCTCACGGACCCATGGCTCCAGCTCGCGCTCGCGACCCCGGTCCAGGCGTACGCGGCGGCGCCGTTCTATCGGGGCGCCTTCAACGCGCTTCGACACCGCACGACGGACATGAACACGCTCGTCGCCGTCGGCACGAGCGCGGCCTACGGATACAGCGTCGCCGCCATCGTCGCGCCGGCGTTCTTCGCCGTGGCCGGCCGCTCGGTGGGGGACGCCCCGCCCCTCTATTTCGACACGGCGGCGACGATCGTCACCCTCATCCTTCTCGGCCGCTTCCTCGAGGCGCGGGCGCGGAGTCACACCTCGGACGCCATCCGCCACCTCATCGGGCTCACGCCGCGGACCGCGCGGGTCGTCCGCGCCGGCGTGGAGCTCGACATCCCGATCGAGGCGGTCGTCGCCGGCGACGTCGTCCTCGTCCGGGCGTCCGAGCGCACCCCGGTGGACGGTGTCGTCCTCGACGGGCGCTCCGCCGTGGACGAGAGCATGGTCACCGGCGAGAGCATGCCGGTGTTGAAGGGGCCGGAGGACGAGATCATCGGCGGAACCCTCAACGGCTCGGGGTCGTTCACCTACCGGGCGACCCGGGTCGGCGCGGATACCGTCCTCGCCCGGATCGTGCGGCTCGTCCAGGATGCCCAGGGGTCGCGCGCGCCGATCCAGCGGCTCGCGGACCGGGTGACCGGGATCTTCGTCCCGATCGTCATCGCCGTCGCGACGCTCACGTTCGTCGTCTGGTTCGTCGCCGGGGCGGCGCCGGCGTTCAACCTCGCCCTCCTCAACACGATCGCCGTCCTCATCATCGCCTGCCCGTGCGCCCTCGGCCTCGCGACGCCGACCTCGATCATCACCGGCACCGGCAAGGGCGCTGAGCACGGCATCCTCTTCCGGAACGCCGAGGCCCTCGAGCGGCTGCAGGCCGTGACGACCGTCGTCCTCGACAAGACCGGGACGCTCACCGAGGGGAAGCCCCGGGTGACGGACGTGGTCCTCGCGCCAGCGCCAGTGTCGGCGGCGGCGGGGTCGGGGTCGGGGTCGGCCTCCGCGACGGCGGGCCTCACCGAGCGTGAGCTCCTCCGCTTCGCGGCCGCGGCCGAACGGGGCTCGGAACACCCCCTCGGCGAAGCGATCGTCCGCCACGTCGGTGGCGAGGGTATCGCGGCGACCGCCGCCACCGGGTTCGTTGCCACTCCCGGCGACGGGGTGTCCGCGCTCGTCGATGGGAGGTCCGTCCACGTCGGGCGGGCCGGGTTCGTGGGTGTCGAGGCGTCGATGCCGCTCGTCGCGGAGGCCGAGCGCCTTGCTCGCCTCGGTCGCTCGCCCGTCTTCGTCTCCATCGACGGCCGGCCGGCCGGGCTCATCGCCATCGCCGACCCGCTCAAGGAAGGATCGGCGGCCGCCGTCGCCGAGCTCCGTCGACTCGGACTCACCGTGACGATGCTCACCGGTGACGGCGAGACGACGGCCCGGGCGATCGCCGCCGAAGCGGGCGTGGAGCAGGTCATCGCCGACGTGCGACCGGCCGAGAAGGCGGCGCGCGTCCGGGCGCTCCAGGCGGCGGGCGCGGTCGTCGCGATGGTCGGCGACGGCGTGAACGATGCGCCGGCCCTCGCCTCCGCGGACGTCGGCATCGCGATCGGGACCGGGACGGACATCGCGATCGAGTCCGCCGGAGTGACGCTCATGAGCGGCGATCTCCGGGGTCTCGTCACGGCCGTCGCCCTGTCGCGCGCGACGATGCGGAACATCCGCCAGAACCTCTTCTGGGCGTTCGCCTACAACGTCGCCCTCATCCCCCTCGCCGCCGGCGCCCTGTACCCGTTCACCGGCTGGCTCCTCGACCCGATCTTCGCGGCGGGGGCGATGGCCCTCTCGTCCGTGACCGTCGTCTCGAACGCCCTGCGACTCCGGGACTTCCGGATCCCCGCCACCCGGCGGACCACCCCCACGACACTTCGAGAGGAGTTCTCCCGATGACCGAGCAGCCCCAGCCCACCACGCTCGTCGACCCGGTGTGCGGCATGACCGTCGACCTGGCAGAGGCGCGGGCGGACGGGCTCGTCACGGTGCACGATGGGACGACGTATGCGTTCTGTGGTCGAGGCTGCCTCCTCGACTTCCGCGACGACCCGGTCCGATATCTCGATCCGGGGCATACGCCGTCGATGTGACTCCCGGGCGGGGCCGGTAGCCGCCGCCCGCCGCCCGCGCTCGTCGTCCGGGCGCGGTCGCCGTCTCGGCCTGCCGGCGCCGGATCCCGTGTCCGCGCCGCCTCCTGCGCCGGCCGCCTCCTGCGCCGGAT
>JADMIG010000053.1 GCA_015478725.1 Chloroflexota bacterium
TGTTGTCGCGCGAGTCGAGGTCGCCGTTGTGGACGGCCAGGTAGGCCCAGTCGAGCAGCGTCAGGAAGGCATCCGGCGTGAGCGCCCTGTTGTAGGCCGTGACGAGGTGGCGAGCCTCCTTGAGGCGTGCCTTGGTCCCCTCGGACTGGACCTCCCGACCAGCCTTGATCAGATGGAAGTCGGCGCCGGGCACGAGCAGGTCGCCGGCGGACTCGGCCGAGAGCGCCGTTCGGACGAGCATGTGAGCTTCTTCGCCGAGCGGCAGCCGGTGCTGCGGCTTGGCCGTCCGGGTCGTGCGCTCGGTGTCGTGGGTCGTCCATTCGTGGAGCGAGACGACACCCTTGCCGGGCGCCTCCACCAGCTGCCCGCCGAGCTCGATCGCCTTGGCCAGGACGACCTCCTCCTCGGCGGTCAGCAGGGCGACCGTGCCGATCTCCCGGAGGTACATCCGGACCGAGTCGTCGATCCCGATCATGTCCGCGGAGAGAGCCTCGAGCTCCTCCGGGGTCGGCTCCTCGAGCTCCTTCGCGTCGAGCTTGGCCTCCTCGCGGCCGGCCTTGCGTCGACCGGTACTGCCGGCGGCGAGGGCGACCTCGAGGAGCTGCTGGTCGCGGGGATCCTGGGTCATCGTGGTCCTCCGGCAGATCGGGCGAGGAGACGCATCGGCCCGCACCCGATGGCATCTCGACGGTCAGCCCGTCCGCACCGAAACGAGAGCAACGCGCCCGTCTACCGTATACCTTCGAGCAGGACATCCAGCAGAGGGGGTATCCACTTCGCTCCAGAGCTACAAGATGATGCAGGGGTGGCCTCGAGCGAGCAGCAGCGGTCCGGTCGGCGGGGTGGACGATCCCCGCGACTGGCATGAGTTCGAGACCTGGTTCACCGACGAGGCCGCGTGCCGCGACTTTCTGGAGCGGCTCCGCAGATAGATGCCCCGGGCGCGGTCCCAGTCGGGCCCCGACGGGATCCGCCGGAGCGCACCGTCGAGCTGGAGGCCATGGATCTGCGTCCAGTCCGCCACGTCCGGGTAGATCGCGGCCGAGCCACTGGGGCGGCCAGCGCGTGGCGGACGTGAAGGCTCGCCCCGTCAGAGAAGAACGAGCTGCAACGCGGCGTCGGCGGCGAAGAAGACGGGCGCGGCGTGCGGCCCGCCGGCCGCCTCGGCCGTCGCCAGCGTCATCGTGGGCACTCCCAGGATCTCGGCGACGGCCGGGTCGTCATCGGGACGGCTGGCCTGCCCATCCGGGTCACGCCACACATCGGTCGGGCCCGCGGCCATTCGCGCATCGTAGTCACGCGGCAGCCAGCCCATAGGCCTCCGCCTCGGCCGACGGTCGCACCAGCATGTCGAGCCCCGAGCACCTCGATCGTTTCGGATGCAGCCTCCGCGGGTCTCGCCGCGGCGATACTCAGGAGGGGTCGCACGGACGACCGCAGCGCCCGTGCCCACAGCGCCCGAGTCGGGCGGGAAGGAGATCAAGGGATGGCCGAGCAGCTCGTGATCGAGCTCGTGCGGGAGAAGGAGACGCCCGGCACCGTCCGGTTCCAGGAGCAGGACCCCGACGAGGATCCGAAGGTCGGGACGCTGTACGTCAAGAAGGCGGCCAGCAAGCGGCTGGGCAACCCGACGCGCATCCGGGTGACCATCGAGGCGATCGAGTCCTGAGGCGGTTCGCGATCGGCGCGATGCGATCGACGCAGGACACGCCCAACGGGAGGGCCAGGAAGCCGGCCACGGATCGGCCGGTGCCCCCACACCATGATCGTGACTCCCCTGTATCCAGGCGGGAAGAAGCGCATGCGTCCGCTCAGCCGCACGGTCGAGTCCGGCCACTTCGATCCGCTCCCCCTCATCACCCACCCGTTCGCGCTCGGCGGACATCGCCGCAGCCTGCGACCTCTTCAGCGACCGTCGCGACGGCGTGCTGAACGAGGCGATCATCCGGGCCTGGTTGTCCCGCCATGCGCGACGACTATCCTCGTGGCGTGGACCGCCATCGCGGCCAGGACCCGCATGCGGACGGCCGCGCCCGGATGCTGGACCAGCAGCTCCGCTCCCGCGGCATCCACGATCCCCGCGTCCTGGCCGCGATGGCGGTCGTGCCGCGCGAGCGTTTCGTCCCGCCCGGCGAGCAGAGGCGGGCGTACGCCGACCGCGCGCTTCCCGCCGGCGCCGGCCAGACGATCAGCCAGCCGTTCATGGTGGGCCTCATGCTCGAGCTCCTGGCGCCCGACCCGGGCGATCGTGTCCTGGACATCGGGACGGGCACCGGCTACCAGGCCGCCGTCCTGGCCGCGATGGGCTGCGCCGTCACCGGGATCGAGCGGATCGCGGAGCTTGCGTCGGCCGCCCGGACGCGCCTGGCCGAGCTCGGCTTCGGCGATCGGGTGGAGGTCCGGGTCGGCGACGGCAGCCGGGGCGACCCGTCCGGAGCGCCGTGGCCGCGCATCGTCGTGACCGCCGCGGCGCCGGCCATCCCCGCCGCGCTCACCGACCAGCTCGCCGACGGCGGGCGCCTGGTGATCCCGGTCGGCGCACGATGGGAGCAGGAGCTGCTGCTCGTCGAGCGGCACGGCGATCGGCTCGCCCAGTCGAACCACGGCCCGTGCGTCTTCATCCCGCTGGTGGGGGTCGCCGGCTGGACGTAGCGACGTGGCCAGGAAAAGCGGCACCGACAAGCACGGGCACGGAGGCAGGCTTCGCCGCGAGCGCCAGGAGGCGGCCGAGCAACGATCGATCCTGACCCCGCCGCTACCCCGTCGGCCGGAGGTGGCTGGAACCGTTCGCAACTTGATCGTCGTCTCCATTCCTGGAGACTGACAGATTCACGGAGCACCGGCACACCCGCATCCCGCTCTCGGCACGTGGGTGTAGACTCACCACGGCTTCCCAACCGCACGACAGTGCGTGGCCGCAGTAGCGGCGCTGCCCCGATGAATCGCCGGACGCGGGGGGAAGGGGCGGCCAACGGCGCCGAACGCCCTGCCCCGTCCGAACGACCTCGTCGCTCCCGGCACCCCCAACACCCTGTCCGCAGATGCCTCGCCAGGCCGGTCCACGGCGGGGTTGACGATGACCCGCGCCTCAGCCAGTGCGGCCGGATCGGGCCGGACCCGGCCTCGGCCGCCTCTCCGCAATCGGCATCGTGGGCCTGGGCGGGGCCGCCGTAGCGCTCGGGTTCCTCCGCCGCCACTGATCCTGACGGGGCATCGTTGCCGTCTCCGCAGCACCAGTCCGTAACGATCGGAGTTCCCGCATCCGAACTGCCTTCGTCTCGACCTATCCTCCGCGGCGCTGCGGGGTCGCCACCTTCACCCATGACCTGGCCGGAGTCACGGGTGGCGGTGAAATCGTGGCGCTCAGCCCGCCTGACCACCAGTCGTCGTACCCACCCGAGGTCCACCACAGGATCCGTCGCGACGAGGCGGGAGACTATGCCCGCACTGCCCGTGCGCTCACGCACTGCGGGATCGACGTCGTGTCGATCCAACATGAATACGGGATCTGGGGTGGTTCCGATGGCGAACACGTGCTGGAGTTCCTCCACGCCCTGGAGATCCCTGCCGTGGCGACGCTGCACACGGTGCTCCGTCATCCAACGCTCCGGCAGCGACAGATCCTCGTCGAGCTCGCCGCCGCGACCGCAGCGACGGTCGTCATGTCGCGCGCCGCGGCCGCGCTGCTGACCCGGGCCTACGGGATCGATCCGATCCGCGTCGAGGTGATCCCCCATGGGGTACCCAACCTGCCGCTGGTCGATCCCGACACGATGAAGCCGGGGCTTGGGCTTGGCGGCCACGCGGTCATCCTGAGCTTCGGCCTGCTCGGGCACGGCAAGGGTTATGAAGTCGCGATCGAGGCCATGCCGACGGTGGTGGCCGCGATCCCGAGCGCTCGGTATGTGGTCCTCGGAGCAACCCACCCCGAACTCCTCCGCCATGAGGGCGAAACGTACCGACAATCGCTCGTCGCCCGGGTCGACGCGCTCGGCCTGGCCGGCCACGTTCAGTTCGTCGATCGGTTCGTGGGTCGGGTGGAGCTGAGTCGCTGGCTGGAGGCCGCCGATGTCTTCGTGACGCCGTATCCCAATCTCGAGCAGATCGTTTCCGGCACACTGGCGTACGCCATGGGTGCGGGCAAGGCGATCGTCTCGACCCCCTACGCCTACGCCGCCGAGCTGCTGGCTGAGGATCGGGGCATCCTCGTGGCACCTGGATCATCGGCCGCCCTCGCGGCGGCCTTCATCGCGCTCTTGCGAGATGCCGACCGGCGCGCCGAGGTGGGAGCGCGAGCGTACGGCCACAGCCGGGCGATGATCTGGCCGGAGGTGGGGAACGCCTACCGTCGCCTCTTCGCCAGGATCGCCGGCAGGCCCGCGGCCCCGGTTACCCGTGCGGCAGGGCTGGCCACGACGAGTGTCTGACCGGGCGCCACTCTATCCAGTCAGCCGGCGCCATCTTGAGGCGATCTCCGACGAGATCGGGATCATCCAGCATGCGCTGGGCGCCCTGCCCGATCTCAGCCACGGCTACTGCACCGACGATGTGGCGCGTGCGCTCCACATGGATCTCCGCACGCAGCGGAGCTTGGCTGGGGGGAGATCGCGCCCACCGCCTGGCGTGCCATCCGCTTCCTCGAGCGCGCCTTCGGGGACGACAGCGGGCGCGTTCGCAATTTCCGGGGCGGCCCGGTGGAGCGCCGTGCTCGACTACGTTCGTGCCTGTCCGGGGGGCCGCAACGGCGCCGGGGAGACCCGAGCGAGGGCATCTAGTCGGGGCGTCAAACCTCTTCGGTCACCTCGGTCAGCGCCGATCGTTTCTCGCGCCACCGGCCGTACGCCTGCTCGAGCGTCCGGGGCAGGCCCTCGTACCAGGTCAGCTCGTCCGGCCCGTCGAACGGGGACATGTCGAGAGCGGCGCGCCGGCCGAAGCGACGCCAGACATCCGCCACCGGCTTGGCGCTGCCGTCGGCCCGGAAGAGGCCGAAGTGCAGCTCGTGGGGCGCCAGATCGAACGGGGGCAGCCGCCGCAACTCGGCGGGGTAGTCGGTGAAGCACCACCATGACGCGCCCACCGCCCCCAATCGCCACAGTCGTTGCAGGACGGCACTCGCGTAGCGCGCGACCCGGTCCTCGCCGAGCTCGTGGTCGGGCAGTCCGAACTCCTGAGCGTTCACCCGCTTGGCGGCGAAGCGGGCTGCAGTCGCGCCCAGGAAGGGCACCCACTCGGGATCGTCGGGGGCCGTGGCCGCCTCGCTGTAGAGCGGGTAGCCGTGCATGACGACCTCGTCCCACGGGGCGGCGATCGAGCTGATCCGAATCCCTCGGTCCTGCTCGAGGTCCGGGGCGTGGAGGCCACCGGCGACGTCGACTCGGGCGGGCCGGAGCGCCTCCGTCAAGAGTGAGCTCCAGCGAGCGATCTCCTCCGGACGAGCGGGCCATCGGAGGTTCGAGAACTCGTTGCCGAGGTCCCACCCGGCGAGCCCCCCGTGGCCGGCGAACGTCGATGCCAGCCGCTGGGCGAGGAAGAGCTGCGCGTCGAGGAGCGCCGGATCGGCGTAGATGTCGCCGACGCCGCCGGGCACGACCCGGCGCCCGCTGACGGTTCGGATCGTCGAGGCCGCCGACGGGTCCACCGCCCAGCCCGGGAGCCAGTTCACGCCGCTCATGTGGCCGCAGAACAGGCTCATCACGAGGCCGACCTCGTGCCGCTCAGCGGCCCGCAGGACCGTTTCGAGCCGGACGAGCGCGTCGCCTGAGACGCGGTCAGGCCGGGGTTGGAACGCTTCCCAGAGCAGGAAGATGCGGGCCTCCTGGAGGCCCAGATCCGCGATCCGGGCCATGTCCCGATCGACCTCAGGGAATCTGACGTCGTCCCACCAGTACATGGCTGTCCGGGCCGGCCAGTAGTTCACGCCGAGCCGGAAGGAGTCGCTTCCTGTCACCGCGCCATCTCGGCGCGGCCGCCGGCCGTTCGATCCCGCCGGCTGGGCCACCGTTCGAGCACCTCGGCGTAGACGTCGAGATAGCCCCGCACCATCGTATCGACCGTGAAGTGCTCTTCGACCCGCGTTCGACAGCGGCCTCGGTCGAGGCCGACCACGACCGAGAGCGCCCGCACCGCCTCGCCGACATCGACGACCAGGACGCCCGTCTGCCCGTCCACGACGACCTCCGGAACAGCCCCGCGGCGCATCCCGATCACGGGTGTCCCGCAGGCCATCGCTTCGATCATGGCCAGTCCGAACGGCTCGTCGAAGGTGACCAGATGGAGCAGGGCCAGCGCGCCACCCAACAGCGAATCCCGTTCCGCCGGCCCAACCGGCCCGAGGAACCGCACTCGCTCGCCGTCGAGCCGCGGCTCGACGTGACGCCGGAAGTAGTCCGGGTCCTGGATGATCCCGGCGATCAGCAGGGGCAGGCCGGCGGCGGTCGCCGCCTCGATCGCCAGATGAACGCCCTTGTCGGGATGGATCCGCCCGAGGACCACCGCGTATTCGCCGGGGTTCGGGCGGAAGGTGAAGTCCGCCAGGCGGATGCCGTTGTAGACGGTTGCCACGTAGTCGAGGGACGGGTCTCGATCCGCATCGCTGATCGACACGTAGAAGGCGTGGCGATCGTACTCGCGGTAGACGGGCAGGATGGCTGGTGACGAAAAGCCGTGGATGGTCGTCAGGAGGGGCGTCCGGATCAGTCGAGACCAGGCGAGCGGCAGGAAGTCGAAGTGGTTGTGGAGGAGGTCGAAGCGATCCGCCTGCTCCATGGCCCGGGCGATGTGGAGCACCTCGTACACCTTGGGGGTGACCTGCGCGTCCTCCTCGTAGCCGGCCGTGGCGACCGCCTCGAGATGACCGGCGGTCAGTGAATCGGCCGTGGCGAAGAGGGTGACCTCGTGACCCCGTGCCACCAGCCCTTCGGCGACATTCGAGGCGACCTGCTCCCAGGGCCCGTAGGCACGCGGCGGGGTGCGCCAGGCGATCGGGCTGATCACACCCACCCGCATCGAGGCCTACCTGCTGGTCGCTATCGGGCGCCCAGCGGGGTGACCCGGGTGCGACCCAACCCGGACCCAACACCGCCGGCCATCGGCTCGGCGGGTTGTGCCGACGCCTCATTGTGGAGGGCGCGCATCCGTTCGACCGCGACCAGCCAGGCACGCGTCGATTCGGCGCCCATATTGCCGTTCACGCCGTCCGGTCCCAGGCCGTCACGACACGAACCGTTGTCGGGATCGGCCAGCGGCATCCCCAGGTCACTGTCGCCCAGGCACCGGCCGAACGCCCGTTCCATCACGTCCTGCCGCCACGGATCCGAGTTGACGCCGTAACGAGGTCGATCGACTCATCGCGGCCGTGTCCGCGCAGCACGTCGAAGCCGTTCCCGTCGTAGAGGACGTTCGGGTCCCCGCTCATCTGTCCCTCCGCTCTCGGCTAGTCGCAGGGTAGGCCAACCGGCCCGCCCGCGCTGGACCCGAGCGCCGCCCGCACGACCGGAGCCAACGGACGACGCGCCGTCGATCTCGATCCGCACATCGTCGCTGTCCGAGCCGAGCTCGGACCTTTAGCCGGGCCTACTTCTTGGCGGGCTGGAAGTAGGGGTTCGTGCCGCTCGCGTGGTCGGTCGTGTCGACGATCGAGAGGATCTCGGGGACCGCCGCCCTGATCGCGACTTCGACCCCCTGGCGCAGCGTGACGTCGACCTGAGCGCAGCCCTGGCAGCCGCCGCCCAGCTCGATGTAGGCAACGCCGTCGCGCACGTTGAGGAGGTCGATGTACCCGCCGTGGGCGGCGATACCGGGGTTGATCTGGCGGTCGAGGACCTGCTGGACCCGCGCGGCGAGGGGATCGGCCCAGCCCTCGTTCGGGTTGGCAACGGTGAGCGCGCCGCCCGACGCCGCGCCGTCGAGGTCGATCGTCGCGCCGCGAAGCCGCTCAACGCTGGCCGGGTCGACATAGACGCGATAGCCGTCGGTCTCGACGACGATGTCGAGCGCGGCGGCGTCGGCCGGCTCGATGAGCCCGAAGTCGTACGCGAAGCGGGCGCCATGGCGGGCGGTCACGGCGATCCGGAGGCAGGCGGCCGGGTGGCCGGCACTCGTCGCGGCGCGGGAGACCTTGGCGCGGGCGGCGGCGGTCACCCAAAGGAGCGGCTGCGGTCTATCGGCCATCGCGGGCATCGTATCGCGGCCGGGGCGAACCGGTAACGACGCGATCCGCGGCGGATGGCGCAACCGGCCGGCTCGACGATACTGGGAGGCGATGACCCGGATCCTCCTCCTCATCCCGTCGCGGACGTATCGAACGGCCGACTTCGTCGCGGCCGCGAGCGCGCTCGACATTGAGGTCGTGGTCGGCACCGAGGAGCGGCCGGCGCTGGCGGCGGTGATGGGGGAACGGTGGCTCGCCCTCAGCCTCACGGACGTCGCTTCCGGGAGACAGGCGATCGTCGACTACGCGCACGAGCACGCCCTCGATGCGGTCATCCCGATCGACGACGGTTCGACGCTCGTCGCCGCCGCCGCTGCGGTCGCCCTCGGCCTGCCGCACAACCGGTTCTCGGCGGTGGAGGCCAGCCGGGACAAGGCACGGACCCGCGAGCTGCTCGCGGCGGCCGGGCTCAACACGCCTCGCTTCCGGACGTGGCCTGCCGATGCCGATCCCGAAGAGGTCCCCTCGGCGACGTTCCCGGTCGTCGTCAAGCCGCTCGACCTGGCGGGGAGCCGCGGTGTCATCCGGGCGGATGATCCGGACGAGCTCGCCGCCGCGTTCGCCCGCGTGGCAGCCATCGTCCGCTCCCCGGATGTCTGCCCACCCGGCGAAGCGGCGCAGCGGATCCTCGTCGAAGACTTCATCCCAGGGGTCGAGGTTGCGCTCGAGGGTCTCCTCCGCGGCGGCCGCCTCGAGGTCCTCGCGATCTTCGACAAGCCGGACCCGCTCAACGGGCCGTACTTCGAGGAGACGATCTACATCACGCCGTCGCGGCTGCCGGCCGAGACGCAGGCGCTCGTCGAGGCGACCGCCGCCGCCGCGACGCGGGCGATCGGGCTGACCGAGGGCCCGATCCACGCCGAGCTCCGCCTGAACGGGGGCGGCGCGTGGGTGCTCGAGGTCGCCGCCCGCTCGATCGGCGGGCTCTGCGCCCGCACCCTCCGCTTCGGGGCCGGCGTTCCGCTCGAGGAGCTCATCATCCGCCACGCGGCGGGGCTGCCCCTGCCGTCGCTCGAGCGGGAGCATGCGGCGGCCGGCGTGATGATGCTCCCGATCCCGCGGGCCGGGACGCTCCGCGAGGTCAACGGCCGGACCGAGGCGATGGCCGTTCGCGGGATCGAGGGCCTGGTTATCACGATCCCGCCCGGCGGCCGGGTCGTGCCGCTCCCGGAGGGGGATCGCTACCTCGGCTTCATGTTCGCCCGGGCCGAGACGCCGGCAGAGGTCGAGGCCGCCCTCCGAGAGGCGCATCGGCGGCTCGAGATCGTCATCGAGTAGGGGTCGCTCATGGCCTCCGGGCAGGGCGTCCGCCGTGCCTCCACGACATGGCCCGCGGTCCCGATCTCCTCCCGCTCTACCGATGCTCAGCGGGGGTGCGCCACGCTGCGTCGACCCGCTGCATCTCCGCGACCCAGAAGGCGCGCCGGTCGTCGTACGTTCGGCCGAGTCTGGTCGCCAGTTCGAAGAAGCCGGCTCGCGGCGGCCCGCTCTCCGACGAGACGACGTAGGCCGAAAGCATCCCGCGGCCGATCGCGTCTTCCTCGGCTGAGACCTCGCCAAGGAGGCTGAACATCGCGAACGCGTGCGGCTCGACCTCGAGGGTCTTGATGTGGCGCGCCAGGTCGCCATAGGTCATCGGCCCTGCCCCGGATCGGGCTCGTTCGCCGAGGATGCCGACGACCTCGGCCTTGGCCTTCTCCCATGTCGCCAGGTCGTACCCGAACTTCGTCATCATGCGGTGCCCTCCCGCTCGTCGGCCGGTACTGCCGTCGCGCTCAGCGTCTCACCGTTGCCGGGTCGCC
>JADMIG010000054.1 GCA_015478725.1 Chloroflexota bacterium
CTCGTTCCTCGCGACGCGCATCTCGTTCATCAACGAGATCGGCCGCCTGTGCGATGCGATCGGCGTGGATATCGACCGCGTCGTCGAGGGGATCGCCCTGGACCCGCGGATCGGCGACCACTTCTTCCGACCGGGCATCGGGTTCGGCGGCAGCTGCCTTCCCAAGGACGTCGCCGCCCTGCGCTACATCGGAGAGACATTCGGGGTGGCGACTCCGGTCCTTTCCGGCGTCCAGGAGATCAATCAGGCGCAGCGCACGAGCGCGGTCCGTCGCCTCCAGGGGAGGCTCGGCAGCCTCGAGGGTCGGCGGATCGCGGTCTGGGGGCTCACCTTCAAGGCGGACACAGAGGACACGCGGGAGTCTCCGGCGATGGATGTCGTCGGTCTCCTGGCGAACGCCGGCGCGAAGATCCAGGCCTACGACCCGGCGGTCGCCGCCGATGCCGGGCTGGTGCCCGCCCGGTTTGCCCCGTTCCTCCGATCAAGCGCGCTCGAGGCGACGCAGGACGCCGACGCCCTGGCGATCCTCACCGACTGGGCCGAGTTCCGGTCCGTCGATCTCGGCGCGGTGCGGTCCGCGATGAAGGGCAGTCTCGTCTTCGACGGGCGCAACGTCCTGGACCGCCACCTGGTAGAGGCCGAGGGGCTGGCATACATGGGAGTCGGCCGTACGGCGACGACGCCGCGCCGACGGAGCTCGGACTATTGAGGGTCCTCGTTGCCGGCGGAGCGGGCTTCATCGGCAGCCATGTCTGCCGCGAGCTTCTCTCCAGAGACCATGAGGTCGTCTGCGTGGACAATCTCTCGACCGGTGCCCGACGGAACATCTCCGAGCTCGAGGCTCGTCCGGACTTCCAGTTCGTCGAACGTGACGTCACGAGGCCGCTGTCCATGCAGGCAGACGTGGTCCTCCATCTTGCCTCGCCGGCCAGCCCGATCGACTACGTGCGGATGCCCCTTGAGACGCTGGCGGCGAACTCGACCGGCACCTGGCGATTGCTCGACGTCGCGCGAGAGTCAGGCGCCGTGATGACCTTCGTCTCGACCTCCGAGGTCTATGGGGACCCATTGGTCCATCCGCAGCCCGAGACGTACTGGGGCAACGTGGATCCGATCGGCCCGCGTTCCTGCTATGACGAGTCGAAGCGGTTCGGCGAGGCGCTCGTCATGTCGATGCGCCGGCGACACGGGGTCCGGGCCAACATCGTCCGTCTCTTCAACACGTACGGTCCGCGGATGCGGCACGACGACGGCCGGGTCATCCCGGAACTCATCACGGCGGCGCTCGCCGGGCGGCCGATGGTGCTCCACGGCGATGGCGGGCAGACCCGCTCGTTCTGTTACGTCAGCGATCTGGTGGACGGGCTGCTGGCGGTCACGCTGGACCGCGACCTCGACGGCGCGGTGCTCAACATCGGGAACCCGCATGAGGTCACGATGCGCGAGCTTGCCGAACGGATCCGTGGCATCACCGGTACCGACTCACCCATCGAGTACGCCGAGCGACGACCCGGCGATCCCGAGCATCGCCAGCCGGATATCGCCAGGATGCGGGCGCGCTACGGCTGGACCCCGGGCATCGATCTGTCCGAGGGTCTCACCCGGACGATCGCGGCGTTCGGAGCCGAGATGTCCTCCGCGGCCTGAACCGGGCGGGGGCTCAGCCGCCTGGCGGATTCGCGCGGGAGGATCCGCGTCGTGCGGCGTCCCGGAGCACGATCCCGAGGAACCGCGCGTTCGCGATCGTGTATCGGCGAAGGAGCCGGCGGGGCTCGAGCGCCAGCCGGAACAGCCACTCGAGCCCCAGCCTGCGCATGACCCGCGGCGCGCGCCGCCTTCGGCCGCCGACGATGTCGAACGCGGCGCCCACGGCCATCAGCGCGGCGGCGTCGAGGCGATCGCGGTGCTCAGCGAGCCAGAGGTCCTGCTTGGGCGTCCCGAGACCCACCCAGATGAAGTCCGGCCGGGCCGCGTTGACTCGGGCGACCATGGCCTCGTCTTCGGCCACCGTGAGCGGCCGGAACGGCGGCACCTCGATGCCGGCCACGAGCAAGCCCGGGAAGCGCTCGCCGAGGCGGGCGGCCAGGTGGGCCGCCGTGTCATCCGCCCCGCCGTAGAAGTAGTGCCGAGCACCCAGCGCGCGCCCGCGGTCCGCGATGTCCGGCAGCACATCGAGGCCGCAGACCCGCTCGAGGCGGCGCCCGCGCGATCTCCCGACCCACACGAGCGGCACGCCGTCCGGGACGTTGAGCGCCTCGTGTCGCAGCGCCGTCCGCAGACGGTCGTCGTCCGTGGACTCGACGATCGTGTGAGCGGTGCAGAAGTGGACCGCCAGTCGCCGACCGGCCGTGCGCGCCCCGAGGAACAGCGACAGGGCCTGCTCATAGGTGAGCGTCGCGATGGGGATCCCGCCGATCTCGATGACCGGGACGGATGACGACGCCGGGATCGAGTCGGGCGAACCCTGATCCGCCCCGCTGTCAGGGTGCGTCACGGTCCCCGGCGGCCGTCGCGCGATCCCTGATGCGCCGGTGCTCGTACCAGTCGATCGTCCTCCGCAGGCCGACCTCGAAGGGTGTACCCGCAACGAACCCGAGACGGTCCCGCGCCCGGCTCGTGTCGAGCGCTCGCCGCGGCTGTCCATCGGGCTTCGTGGGGTCCCACCGGATGTCACCCTCGAATCCGACCATCCGCCGGATGATCTCCACCAGGTCCCGGATCGTGATCTCGTGACCCACCCCAAGGTTGATCGGCTCCGGTTCGTCATAGGCGGCCGCGCCCGCGACGATGGCCTCTGCCGCGTCATCCACGTAGAGGAACTCACGCGACGCCTGGCCGGTGCCCCAGACTTCCACTTCGGGGAGTCCCGCTGTGCGCGCCTCGACGAATTTCATGATGAGTGCCGGGATGACGTGGGAGCTTGCGGGATCGAAGTTGTCACCGGGTCCGTACAGGTTCACCGGGATGAGGTGCACGACGTTCATGCCGTACTGGGCGCGATACGCCTGGCCCTGGACGAGCAGCATCTTCTTCGCCAGGCCGTATGGGGCGTTCGTCTCCTCCGGATAGCCGGCCCACAGGTCGTCCTCGCGGAAGGGCACCGGGGTGAACTTCGGGTAGGCGCAGACCGTCCCGATCGTGACGAACTTCCGCACCCCGGCGAGCCGGGCGGCCTCGATCAGCTGGAGACCCATGATCGCGTTGTCGTAGAAGAACCGGCCCGGATTGGCGCGGTTGGCGCCGATCCCTCCGACCACGGCGGCGAGGTGGATGATGACGTCCGGCCGTGCCTCGCGGAGGGCACGCTCGATCGCGCCTCGATCGCGGAGATCGTAGTCGTGACTGCGTGGGACGAAGACATCCGCCGCGCCTGCCGGCCGCAGCCGCTCGACGACGCGCTGGCCGAGGAAGCCGGCGCCGCCGGTCACCATGATCCGGCTCCCGTCGAGCGAGCTCACGCTCCCGATCCAGAGGCGGCGCTGAGATGGGTCGCCGGGTCCAGCCCGGCGGCCTGCAGATCAGCCTCGAGCATCAGCCGAATGAGATCGCGGAAGCGCGTCTTCGGGCGCCAGCCGAGCAGGGTCGAGGCCTTCGTGGCGTCACCGCACAGCTCGTCCACCTCCGTCGGTCGGAAGTATCGCGGGTCGATCTCGACATGATCGCGCCAATCGCGCCCGACGAGCTCAAAGGCAGTCTCGACGAATTCGCGGACCGAGTGCATCTCGCCGGTGGCGATGACGTAGTCGTCCGGCGCGTTGCGCTGGAGCATGAGCCACATTGCCTCCACGTATTCGGGCGCGTATCCCCAGTCCCGCCGCGCATCGAGGTTCCCGAGGTAGATCTGACGTTCCTGACCGGCGAGGATGGCGGCGATCCCTCGCGTGACCTTGCGCGTGACGAAGGTGGGTCCCCGGCGCGGTGACTCGTGGTTGAAGAGGATCCCATTGCAGGCGAACGTGCCGTAGGCCTCCCGGTACTGGATCGTCATCCAGTGGGCGAAGAGTTTGGCCACCGCGTACGGACTCCGCGGATAGAACGAGGTCGTCTCCCGCTGCGGTGTCTCGGTGACGCGGCCGAACATCTCGCTGGATCCGGCCTGGTAGAACCGGATCGGCCAGTCTGCCCATCGGATGGCCTCCAGAAGCCGGAGTGTCCCCATCCCCGCGGTGTCGGCGGTGAACTCCGGCATCTCGAAGGACACCGCGACGTGACTCTGTGCGCCGAGGTTGTAGACCTCGTCAGGCTTGATCCGGTTGAGCGTGTTGATGAGCGACGAAGGGTCCGTGAGGTCCGCGTAATACAGGAAGAGCCGGAGGTCCGGATCGTGCGGATCGCGGTAGATGTGATCGATCCGCGACGTGGAGAACGTGCTCGATCGCCGGATCAGCCCGTGGACCTCGTAGCCCTTCGCGAGCAGGAACTCGGCGAGATACGAGCCGTCCTGGCCGGTGATGCCCGTGACCAGGGCGCGACGCCGTGGTCCTATCGCTCTGTTCCCCGGGCCGCAGCCGGTCCCCGCGCGACGGCCTGCGCCTGCGCCGAGGTCTGCCGCCGACCCTCGTCGAAATAGCCGTAGGCATTCGCGACACGAGCGGTCCTGGCTCGATTGACCGCTGACCCGATCAGCCGTGCTCCCACCTTGGCGAGGGCCTCGCACGACTGTCGGACCGCCTTCCTGGAGGTTCGACCGACATCGACGACGAGGATCGTGCCGTCGACATGCCCGGCAAGGATCGCCGCATCGGTGACGACATTGACGGGCGGACTGTCGATGACGACGACATCGGCACTCTTCACCAGCTGGGCGAAGATCTCCCGCATCCGCGCTGAAGCGAGCAGCTCCGCCGGGTTCGGGGGCGGCGGCCCGCTCGTCACGATCCGAAGATTGGCGTCCTCGGTCCCGAACGCCACGTCGTCCACACTGTCGCCGTCCGACCCCAGCAGGCCCGTGAGGCCCCTCCCCTGATCGATCCCGAAGAAGCGATGCAGGTCCGGTCGCCGAAGGTCTGCGTCGACGAGGATGGTTCGCCGACCGGCCTGCGCGAACGCGACGGCGAGATTGGCGGCGACCGTCGTCTTGCCCTCGAGCGGGAGTGAGCTCGTGACGAGGATCGACTTGATCGCGGTGTCGACGCCGGCGAACTCGAGGTTCGTCCGGAGCGCCCGGAAGGATTCTGCAGCAGACGACCTCGGGTAGACGAGCGTCGCCAGCAGGTAGATCGGGTCGCGGCGACGCGGCACGCGCATCTTCGGGATGAACCCGAGGACCGGGACGGAGGTCAGCAGCTCCACTTCCTCTGGAGTCCGCAGCGAGTCGTCCATGTAGTCGAGGAGGAAGGATCCGGCGAGGCCGAGGAGCAGGCCGATGACGAGCGCGAGAAGGACGTTGATCAGCGGTTTCGGAGACGACGGCGTCGGATCGGCCACCGCCGGTTCGACGACCGTCAGTTTGTTCGCTGCCGAATTCGACGAATAGGCGAGGAGGCTCGCGTACGTCGCCCGGAGCGACGTGAGTTGCGCCTCGAGGACCTGCACCTGCTGGTCCTGGGCCGCGCTCCGCGCGGACAGCGCGATCAGCTGATCGAGAGACGACTGGGTGGCGTCGATCTGCGTCTGGATGGCCCGAAGGTTGTCCACGATGGATTGCTGGATGTCCGACTGGTGTCCCTGCAATGTCGGGGACATCGCGATCAGCTGCGCCGCGATCCCGTTCGCGACGGCCGCGGCGGTCGCCGGATCGCTCTCCTGCGCGGTGATCGTGAGGAGGGTGCTGTTCGGCGGCAGGTCCGTCGAAACGGCCTTCGCGAGGGCGTCCGGTGTCGCATTGAGGTGGAGGGTCGTGATCACGGCCGTCAGGACCGGGCGCGTGGTGGCGACCTGAGCGTATGTATCCCGGAGCTGTTGAGAGGCATTGAGCTGGTTGATGTCCGGGTTCACTGCTGTCAGCGACTGTCCGACGATCAGCGTCACCCGACTCGAATACACCTTCGGCAGCAGCGCGCTGGCGATCGCCGCGCCGCCGATCGCGAGGACGACGACGGCGACGATCAGCAGTCGATGCGCCCGGATGACCGCGACCTGTCCACGAAGTTCCACGCTCACCATCCCTACAGGGGACGGGAGTATACCGGCTGAAGCGCGCTTCGGTCCCTCCAGCGGTGTCTCGGCGCACCGGACCGCCAGCGGACCCGTCGCACGGACGGTAGTCCCGTCGCTCCCGGGACTATCCGCCCGCTTCCCGGACGCTCCACCGGCCTGTACCGTCGGACGAGCTGGCGGCGCTACGCGCCCGGCGGCACGACAAAGCCAACCCCGCAGTGATGCGGGTTACGGAAAGCCACGTGACTTCGCCCCGCGCGAAGCCAGACGGGTTGCCGAATACCGACCGCGCGGCGCCATCCGATCGGATCTGCCGCGACACTCTCTGCACTCCTGCCCAGCGGCAGGAGCGGCGCAGCGCGGTCCGAAAGGTTCATCGATGCGCTACAAGTCACTTCCACCGACCGCTCGACAGTCCACCACACCCACCTCTAGGGCGGCGTCTTCGTCACGCCCCGGGGAACCGCGATTCGGCTGGATCGTCACCGCGTCGGCGATGATCCTTGTCACGACAATCGCGCTGCCGTTCGTGGCCATGCGAGCTGGAGCGATCCAGCCGACGGCCGACCAGACACCGATCGGCGGGACGAACGTCGGCGTGGCGGTCGGTTGGTCCGATGGTCGCCCGCTGGCCTTGACCGACGCGACCGGAACGCCCAGGCCCGTCTCCTCGCAGACCGGCAACGCCGACGGAGGAACAGGCTCGGGCCGCTCGCTGCGTCCGTCGGCGACGGCAGGCCGAACGCCGACTCCGTCACCTCGTGACGGAGTCCTCCTCGGATCGTTGCCGACCCCCAGCGTGACGGGGGCGCCTGGAACGATCCCGGCGGCGACGCAGGAGCCGGGATCCGGGCCGGCCATCATCGCGGCGACGCTGACGGCGCCGAATTCACCCCCGCCCGTCGCGACGAACACGCCCGCACCAACGCCGACCTTGTCGCCCACCCAGCGACCATCGCCGGCGGCGACGCCAACCGCGCGACCGACGCCAACCGCGCGACCGACGCCAACCGCGACACCGACGCCAACCGCGACACCGACCCCAACCGCGACACCGACCCCCACCGCGACACCGACCCCCACCGCGACACCGACCCCCACCGCGACACCGACCCCCA
>JADMIG010000055.1 GCA_015478725.1 Chloroflexota bacterium
AGCTGGCACCCCAGGTGACATTCTCGGGGTATCGGCCGCGCCGCTTCACGATCACAAAGGTCGGCTCGGGACCGAGCGCGCGGTTCCAGCTCGACGCGGCGCCGGCGGTGTCGGCATGAACACTCGGCTCCAATCCGAGCACGGCTGTCGCGGCGTCGCGCCTGTCCGTCGATTAGCTCCCCAGTTGGTGGCGATCGGCGCGCGCCGCGGACAGTCGAACGCAGAGAATCACGCCAGGCGTACGCGAACGTCGCGCGAGTAGCGCAGACGAAAATCGGCGCCCGTGGCGCCGTGGGTGAGGCTCGAAATTCGCTTCACCTAAGCAGCTATAGTGCGAACTTCGCACTCGGGTGTTGTGTCATGGACCTGCACTTCCGGCGCAAACTTTCTTCGCTCATCCCGCACCGACAACGCCGGCGCTTCGTGCCGGCAGCCCCGATCGATAGCGAACGGCTCTACGCGGCGACGCGGCGCACGCCGAAACGCTGCTGCCGGCTCTGCGGCTGCGATGACGATCACGCCTGTCAGCTCGCCGACGGCCGTCCCTGCAGCTGGATTGCCTGGGATCTCTGTAGCGCGCACGGCGAGCTCGCGGGCGATCCCCTAGGGGTGCTGTGATGCGCCTCTTCCGCGCCTGGTCCTTCAACGTCCTGGTTGCCGCTGACGAGCTGCTGAACGCCATCAGCGGCGGTGACGCCGACGGCACGATCTCGCTGCGCCTGGCGCGCGCCGCCCGCCGCGGTTCGCGCGCCGGCCGCGTCGCCTGTCGCCTCTTGTCGCTCGTCTCTCCGCACCACTGCGCGCGCGTCCTGGCCGACGAAGAGGGCCGCGAACAGGACGCCCAGGGGGTGACGTCGTGAGCGCACCCGCGCGCTACGAGCTGCGCCCGCCGACCTGTCACGTGCTGAAGTGCTGGCCGGAATTCTTTCAGCCGATCAGCTCGGGTCACAAGACGTGCGAGCTGCGCCGCGACGACCGCGGCGGCTTCCGTTCCGGCGACATGTTGCTACTCCAAGAATGGGATCCCGAGATGGGAGCGTACACCGGCGCCGTGCTCTTCTGTGCCGTCTCGCACGTGCTCACCGGCACGGAGACGCTGAAGTGGATCGGGCTGCAGGAAGGGTACGCGTTACTGTCGATCCAGCTGATGACGGTGGTGCCCACATGAACGCCCAGTCGGTCCGTGCGGCCGAGATCCTGCGGAAGCGCGGCCGCGGGCGTGTGCGCGGTTCGCGCGATTCGCACGCCTCCTACATGCGGCTCTGCGCCCGCTGGTGCGAAGAGCTGCGCGTCATGCGCAACCACGTGCGCGAGGTGCGCCGCACGCTCGTCAAGCACCCCGAGACGGCGCTGCCCTTTGTCGACGCGCGGATCATCGAGCTGCAGGTCGAACTGACGACGCTCTCCCAGGCGGTGCGCCGCGAGCTGGCGAAGAGGAACGGCTGAGATGACGACGACGATGCCGCGGCCGCGGACGACGAAGAAGCGTGCGTGCTGCACCGACTGCAAGCGCGTGCGCGTCGTCTACGCCACGACGTTCATTGCCGCCGGGCAGCTGTGCATCGTGCAGCGGTTCTGCCGGGTGTGCGGCGAGGCGCGGACGGAGGTGATGTTGCGCGATAGCCGCCGGCGCATACAGCGACAGCAGCGTGCTGGTACTCGACAAGCGCGCGGCCCTTGAGCGGCTGATCCGTCGCGCCCAGGAGACGCGGGCGACGGACGGCGCGGAGGCACCAGGCGAGAGGCTCACCCGCTCCCCTGCTTCCTCCTCCGCGCCGTCCGGTGCCCACGTCGCGGTGAGCGCCCAAGACGACGATGAGGGTTCGCCGGCTTCCCCTCGAAAACTAGCCGGCGGCGCTGCGCCCGAGAGCGCCCCACCCGCCTGAGCGATCCAGGCACCGGCCCCGCGAGGGGCGATCGGGAAATCGAGAGACGGGCGCGGGGAGGTGCGAGCGTACCCGCGCACATGACCACTGCCGGCCTGCGATGCATCTACAGGGCCCCTGTTCGTCTCACGTGTCGAACGGGCCGGAATCGCAGTGGTTATGTCGAACTGGGGGCCTGCCGAAGGCCCCGGGCGCAGTAGATAAGATCGTGCCTTCACCGGTGATCTTATGTGTCTTTCGGGGTGGGTTCGCCAAGGGAGGGGGAGGAAATGACGACCAAACAACGCGCCGCGCGCACACGGCTCTTCCGCTGCGACGCGTGCGGCAAGCCCAACGTGCTCGACATGCTGACGCTGCTCGACCAGTGGGCGTACTGCCTCGGCTGCATCGACGCGCAGCGCGAGCTGTGGGCGTACTGGTCCGACGAAGAGCGCGCGTCGCCGTCGCTGCACGCGTTCTTCGAAGGGATCCGCGTCGCGGCGATCGCGCGCGCCGCGCTGCCGTCGCAGAGCGCGCGGGCGGTGATGGAGGCGCGACGATGAACAGCGGACCGCGCGAAGGCGCCCACTACGGCGCCGAGATCACCGAATCCTGCGTGCGCTGTCGCCGCCTTTTCGCCCTGGAGACGATGATCGCCTACCGCGCCGGCATGTGGTGCCTGCGCTGCACGCTCGACACCGTGGAACGCGAGCGCGGCGGGCCGCGCACCGGCACGACGGGACGGCTGTCGCCGCGCTTCCGGCCGATCCGCCGCGAATCAGCCGGCGCACATACCGAGTAGTTATTATGTCGAGAGGCAATGAGGCCATGACGAGTCGAGGGAGCGGACCACCCCGCAGATCGGGCGCCGTCGTTGGCGCTGCAGTTCACCTGGAAACACCCGGACCGCCACGAGGTCGAGCTGGCGCTGTGCGTGCACGTGCGGATGATGCACATCCGCGGCTGGCAGCACCTGGTCGTCGCGCAGCAGTGGCGCGGCGCGACGTGGGTCGCGGTGGAGATGGCGCCGCACGCCAGGGAAGACGACGCGCGCGACTGGTCGCAGCTGCTGCCGGCGCGCTATCGCGTCGAGACGACGATCGAGGCGCTTATCGGCGAGCCGTGGAACTTCTCCGAGCTGTACATCGACGCGGGGATCGGTCCCCTCCTCAGCCGCGTCGAGTGGGAGCAGTACAAGCGGCGCGAGACGTGGGTGGACATCCACGACGGGCCGCCGAAGGGGTGGCAACAGGACATCGACCATGAGCGCAGACAACAACACTAGCACCGGCAGGATCTGCATGTATGCCCGCCAGCAGTGCACGCTCGCTGACGGCTGCGTCAGCGTCGAGCGCCTGCAGATGGGCGACGACCTGACGGCGATCGAGCTGCGCGCGCTCGGCTGCGAGATGCGCGGCGCGATGCTGTACGCGCCCGAGATCCAGGGCGCGCCGTTGAAGACGGGTGAAGGGATCACGGAGAAGCGCGCGCAGCTGCGCGAGGCGCGCGTCAATCATCTGTATCGCCAGATCGAAGAGCGACGGGACCGCCAGAATCCCGTGTTCCCGAAGACCGCGGCCGGCGCCGCACTGCAGGAAGGTGACGACGAATGACGGAGACAGCGACGGAGACGATGCCGAGCGGTGTGACGACGGAAGACGAGATCGCGCGGCCGGCGAAAGAGAAGAAGCCGCGGACGCCGCGGGGCCAGGCGCCGCCGCCGTCGTCGCACGCGGTGCGCGTGACGCACACCGACATCGACGAATGGGCGGCGGAACTGATCGCCGACGCGCCGCTGATCGAAGAGGCGATCGTGCGCATCACGGAGCGCACGGTGCCGGAGGCGCAGGGATATCTCGAGCGTCACTACGAGCTGATCGCTGGCTACGTCGCGCGCGGCGTCGTCGTCGAGCTCGTGGCGGTGACGGACAAATTCTGGGACGGCAACGGCGAGCAGCAGGAAGCTGCGACCGCCGAGCTGACGGAGTGGACGGAGACGCTCCGTTCGACGTGTGAGGCGGGAGGCCTCGACGTGCGCGGCGGGCGCTTCGGTGCGCTCTAGCCCGCGGCGGGAAGGGAGGTGGTGCGATAGGCAGAAGGGGAGATCCGCCCTGCCCAGGGAGCGGTCTCGGTGACAGCGACGGCCGGCGACTCGGGGAAGAGGAGCCGGCCGTTTGCTACCCCGCGGATCGCCCGATGCGACACACCGGCTGCCAGCGGCGCGGGCGGACGGCGCGCGGGTGGGGGTTGACATGGCCTGTTGACGCCACGGGCATCCTGGGGGGAAAATCGGTTGTTATGTAAGAGGGGGGTGTTCGATGGAACCTCGGGATGAGCTGTTCGCTGAGGCGGCGCGCTACATCAGGCTGATGCGGCGGCTGACCGTCGCCTGGATAGTGCTGTTCGTGGTGTTCGGCAGTCTTGCCGTCGTCATCGCCATCGGGACGATCGCGGCCGGAGGGGGGTGAGAGTTCGATGTTCTCGTACTTCTCGAGAGAGCGTCGCGAGGCGCGCACAGTTGAACAGGAAGAGAAACTCCGACGCAGGGGAACGTTCTCGATCACCGTTCTCGGCGGACGTGCTGCATCGAAGGCGATCAACCGCTGGACCTCGCGCGGGTGGGTGCTGCAGAGCAACATTCCCAGCGGGCTGGGGCCCGAGATACTCGGCGTCAAGGAGATGCAGATGACGCTCGTGTTCAAGTGGCCGGCAGAGCAATCAGTCACGCCGGCGACGGAGTAGCCTTCGGCTTCGGCGTGGCCTTCGCCTCATCGAGTAGCCGGCGCGCGTGCGCGACCTGCGGGTCGATGCCGACGGCGATGAAATCCGCCTCCAGTGTGTCCGCGTCGATCATGCCCTTGAGGTGCTGCTCTTCGTAGGCCTTCGCCAGTGTGTCACGCACCTGCTTATTGACGACATCCGGCGTGACTCTCTTCACGATGGTCGGCTTCGGGATCGCCTTAGCTTCCTCGAGCGCGACGATCGCTTCCGTCTCCGCGGTGGTGAAGCCGACGGCGATCAGCTGCTTACCGAGCGTCTGCGCGTCGATCGCGCCGTGCGCGAACTGGGTGATGTAGGCCTTCTTCAGGTCCGTCCGGACGCGCGCCGCAACGGCCGCGGGCGACGCGGCCTTGTCCGTCGCCGCCGCCGGCGCGACTTCGACCTGTGTCAGCGTCACGATCGCCGCGGCCTGGAAGTCGGGGATGCCGATCGCGATGAGCTGGGCGTTCAGCTCCGACGCGTCGATCAGTCCCTTCTTGAACTGCTCCTTGTACGCCGTCGTCAGCGTCGCGCGCGTCGCGTTGATCGCCTTCGTCTGCGACGCCGGCGTGTTGCCCACCGGCTTCTTCAGCTGGGCGATGTGCGCGCGCTGCACCTCGATGTCCGCCTTGGCGCCGGTGACGCCGACGCCGGCGAGCGACGCGCGCTGTTCGTCCGCGGTCATCGCACCGCGTCCGGCCGCGGACCGGATCGCCGACACGATCTCCGTGCTCTGCGCGTTCGCGTACGCCAAGTCGGCGGCCGCCATGAGCACCGACTTCTCGGCGTCGCGCTTGCCGGCGAGCGTGAGGTAGCCGGTGAGCGCGTCGCGCGAAATGAAGCCGTCGCGGTAGGCGGTCCATGCGTTATCCACGAGCTTGGTGATCGAAGCGTTCATGGCGAGCGTGCGCATGGCCGGCTGCAGTGCATTGATCACTTCGTCGCGGTAGCCGGCGTCCAGGAGCATCGTGTGCAGCTGCGCGTCGTCGATATCGCTGAACTGCATGACGCGGGCGATCTCGAAGATGCGCGCGGGGTGAAACGCCGCCGACTGCATCACCTCGGTCCAACGCGGCGCGTAGCCGTGCCGCGCGTGGATCTCGGCGTACGTCGGACTGTCGATCTTGCGCCGCGATATGAGCTCGTCGATGTCGCGTTCGTTCGGGATGTTCGAGAGGGTTTGCTTGTTGAGGTGCTGCTCCATTGGCCGCTTGAGCGCGACGGCGATCGCTACGCCGAGCCCCGCCTCGATGAGCGTGTCCCAGTCCGCGAACTTGGCGACGAACGCTGCCAGGTTTGATGTTGCATCGGCGTTCTCAGTAGGGATGGCACCTTGAGCCACGGCGATCGAGTGCGCGAGCAGCCCAAACTCCGTGGCGACGACGAGGTCCTGGGCGATCAGCCTGGGCGCGTCGCCTGGCTCGATCTCGCCATGCCCGATGAAGATGTCGATGAGCTGATTGAACATCGCGCCTGGCGCGTCCTGTATGGCGTGGTCGCCGACGCGTACGCCCGACAGGATGTCACGGCCGATCGTCTCGCCGTCTTTCAGTGCGGTAACAAATGCGTCGCGGATTTCGCCGTGCGCTATGGAGTGGAACAGGTCCTGGGTGCCCGTCTCGACCGCGGAACCTATATCGCCGGCGAGGCCCCCGACCTGGCCGGCGACGCCGGCGATGTCGTTCTTCGCGTCGGCGAACGCTTTATCGATATCGGTGTGAAGCGCGTCGAGCAGCGCGGAGATCTGCCCGATCGTGCCCTTGACGAGGAACAGCACGAAGTTCTTGGCGTCGTCGAAGCCCGCGGTGATGACGTTCTCGATCCCGTGGATCAGGAACAGCACGAAATTCTTGGCGTCGTCGAAGCCCGCGGTGATGACGTTCTCGATCCCGTGGATCAGGA
>JADMIG010000056.1 GCA_015478725.1 Chloroflexota bacterium
GGCCGGTCAGGGCGCTGCGCGGCCGGTCAGGGCGCTGCGCGGCCGGTCAGGGCGCTGCGCGGCCGGTCAGGGCGCGAGGCCGTCGCCCGGTAGAACCCCGCGACCGCCTCATTGAACAGGCCCGGGCGGCGGGCCATGACCTCGTGGCCGCACTCCGGTGCCACGAAGAGCCGCGCGTCCGGCAGCTGTCGCATGAGGCCCCAGGCATGGTCGACCGGCACGAACGGGTCGCGGTCGCCGACGGTGACGAGCACCGGCGCCGTCACCTGGCGCAGGTCGCGCGGCGTGAGGAGGGGCTGACTCGCGACGTCCGCGGCGATGATCGGGAGCAGCCGACGCCATGCGTCGACGCCCTGGCCGGCATCGTGACGTCGAGCAAGCGTTGCTTTCCAGGCCGGATCGGCGTCCGCCCGGGCCGGATCCATGAGCCGCCGGGCGACGCTCGTGCGCGGCTCGCGCGACGTGTCGATGGAGGCGATGACGAGCGTCCGGAGCCGTTCCGGGTGGCGCGTCGCGAAGATGAGGGCGGTCATCGCTCCCATCGAGAAGCCGGCGAGATCGAATCGATCGAGGCCGAGCGCGTCGACGAAGGCGAGCAGATCGGCCACGAGGAGGTCGTACGACCATCCATCCGCCGGGTCCCATCGGGTCCGCCCGTGGCTCCGCGCGTCGGGCAGATAGAGCCGGAACGAGCGGGCAAGCGCCGGTCGCTGGGCGCCCCAGTCCTCGGCGCCGAGCGAGGTCGCCCCATGGAGCAGGACGAGCGGCGAAGCGGCCGCGTCGCCGTCGACGTCGTAGCCAACGTCGAGGCCGTTCGCGCGGATCATCGTCATCGCCGCCGCGTCAGGGCTCCGGGCGGCCCTGCGGAGCGATGGCCACCGTTGGTTCGACCTTGCGGTACCGGCGGCGGTGGTAGATGAGCGGTCCGGCGTCGCGCGGCGCCGCGAGGGTATCGACCCGCCCGATGAAGAGGTCGTGGTCGCCGACCGACACGGTCTCGACGATCGTGCACTCGAGGGTCGCGATCGCCCCGTCGATGAGCGGCAACCCAGTGGCGCCCGGGTGCCACGGAGCGCCGCAGAACCGGTCCCGTCCCGGCTCGACGTCCGCCCCGGCGAAGCAATCGGCGAGGAGCCGCTGGTCCTCGCCGAGGACGTTCACCGCGTAGCGACTGCCCGCGCGGACGGCGGGGACGATGTGCCGCCGCCGGTCGAGCGCGACCATGACGAGCGGCGGCTCCAGGCTGACAGAGCTGAGCGCGTTGACGGTGATCCCGTCGGGACCAGCCGGCGTCGCGACGGTCACCACGGTGACGCCGGTCGCGAAATGCCCCATGACGAAGCGGAACGTCTCGGGGCCAAAGTCCATCGCGAGAGTGTAGGCGCGGGCGGCCCAGCACCACGCGCGGGGCGGCTTCGTGACGCACGGCGACTACACTTCATCCGCATGAGCGAGTCCTCCGAACGACCGGCACCGAAGACCCGGATCGAGCGCGACTCCATGGGCGATATGGCGGTGCCGGCCGACGCCCTGTATGGCGCCTCGACCCAGCGAGCCGTCCTCAACTTCCCGATCAGCGGCCAACCGATGCCCGCGCGCCTCATCCGGACGGTCGCGCTCGTCAAGCGGGCGGCGGCGGAGACGAACGCCGAGCTCGGCCTCCTGCCGGGCGACGTCGCCGGGGCGATCGCCGAGGCCGCGGCGGAGGTGGCGGGCGGCGCCCACGACCGCGAGTTCCCGATCGACATCTATCAGACGGGCTCGGGCACATCGACGAACATGAATGCGAACGAGGTCATCGCCCATCTCGCCTCGGCACGGCTCGGCAGGAAGGTCCACCCGAACGACCACGTCAACGCCGGCCAGTCCTCGAATGACGTCATCCCGACCGCGATCCAGCTCGCCGCCGCGATCGCCATCGAGGAGGACCTGCTGCCGGCACTCGACGCGCTCGAGGCCGCCCTGGCTGCCAAGGCGACCGAGTTCGACGACGTGGTCAAGACCGGCCGGACCCACCTCCAGGACGCCACCCCGATCCGGCTCGGCCAGGAGTTCCAGGGCTACGCCGGACAGCTCGGCGACTCGATCCGGCGCGCCCGGACGGCGCAGGCGGAGCTGCTCAGCGTGCCCCTCGGGGGGACCGCCGTCGGGACCGGGATCAACACCCACCCGGAATTCGCCCGCCGGACCTGCGCGCGGCTGGCATCGCTGAGCGGTCTCCCCGTTCGAGAGACGAGCAGTCACTTCCACGCCCAGGCGACCCTCGACGCCGTGATCGCCGCCCACGGCGCGCTCCGCACGATCGCCCTGAGCCTGTGGAAGGTCGGCAGCGACATCCGGCTCATGGGGATGGGCCCGCGTGCCGGGATCGGCGAGCTGGCGCTGCCGGAAACGCAGCCGGGATCCTCGATCATGCCGGGCAAGGTGAACCCGGTGATCGTCGAATCGCTGACAATGGTCATCGCCCGGGTCGTCGGCAACGATGCGACGATCGGCTTCGCGCAGACGGGCAGCCTCCTCGAGCTCAACGTCATGATGCCGGTCGCCGGCGCGGCGATCCTCGAATCGATCGGCCTGCTCGGTGCCTCCGCCCGCAACTTCGCCGCCCGCTGCGTGGAGGGCCTGCGAGCGACGGATCGCGGGCCGCAGTTCGTCGAGCGGGGGCTCATGCTCGCGACCGCCCTCGCGCCGCTCATCGGCTACGACGCGGCGGCGGCCCTCGCCAAGGACGCGCTGACGACCGGTCGCACGATCCGCGAGCTCGCCGCTGAGCGCGGCATCGCCGCCGACGAGCTCGACCGGCTCCTCGATCCGGCGAGGATGACCCGGCCGGGCTTCGAAGGCGATCCCGCCGCAGGCTGAGGCCGCGCTCGAGGCTGAGGTCCCGCTGCTCGCCGCAGGCTGGGGCGCCGCTGCCCGCCGCCGACCGCGGCTCTGCTACGATCGGAGCCCATGTCGACTCGCCTCTGGGCTCGCGCCGGCCACCTGCCCATCCCCGTCGACGGCCGCCGCCGGGCCGAGGTCGCCGTCCTTCCCGCCGGCCTCCCGGACCTGGCGGCGCTGTTCACGTTCATGCGGGACGCCGAGCTGCGGTTCCAGACCCTTCGGATGCGGATCGAGGAGACGACCGCGATCGCCGCGGGCGAACGACTCGTCGCCGTGGAAATCGCGCTCCGTCATCCGGGAACGGCGAAGGTGACCCGGACTGACCCCTCGGGTGTCGGCGCGGCCGACTACGAGATCTGGATCTCGGACGGCTCCACCGTCCGAACGTATGCGTCCCGGCATCGGCTCGGGACCGAGCGTCCCGTCCGTCGCTCGATCGTGGGACTCGAGGATCCCGACCTGCCCCCGACGAGCAAGGTCTATCGGCCGGTCACGCCGCTTCCGATGGACACCCTGGCGGAGACGTTCGTGCACCCTGCCGGCTTCTGCCAGAACGTCCTGACGACGGGCCGCTGCTGGATCTCCGGCACGACGGAAGTGGCCGGCCGCGAGGCGGTCGTCGTCGAGTGCGACCATCCGCGGACGATCGAGATCGCCGCCGACCGACCAGACCACCACCTTCAGGTGACCGTCGATCGCGACACCGGGGTCATCGTCCGCCTCCTCGAGACGATCGGTGGCGTGGTGACGCGCGACGCCGTCGTGACGAACCTCGTCCCGGACGCGCCCCTTCCGCCCTCTGCCCTCGACTTCACCATCCCATCGGGCGCGACGCGCATCTACTGAGGCTTGTCCGACCCCCATCGGATGGCCGCCCCGGGAAACGGTGCAGCCGGCGGGGGACCCGCCGGCTTCGATGCGTGGACAGGGCCTGACCGGCGTCAGATCACGTCGAGCTCGTGCTCGATGGCCGCGAGCTCCTCGGGCGACCCCTGGATCCGAGGGCCAGTGAACCAGTTCTTCGCGGAGACGGCGTACCAGATCGCGGCTCCGCCGAGGACGACGAGGAACACGATCGGGGTGTAGTTGAACGTGTTGATGCTGAGCGGCAGGGCCTGGGGCAGGAGGAACAACACGCAGATGAACACGACCCAGACCGTGCCAACGATGCCGATCGGTCGGCTCCACCGGCCGAGGGTCCATGGACCCTCCTTGAACCGGGAACCCGCCCGGAGGCGGAGGAAGACCGGCGCGATGTAGGCGACGTACAGGCCGATGACCGCGATCGACGTTACCGCTGCATACGCGACCGGACTGTAGAGGTACGGAAGCCCGAGGATGAAGGCGCCGACGGCGGCGAACCAGATCGAGTTCGTCGGGGTCCGCGTCCGCTTGTTGATCCGATGCCAGAAGGCGCTGCCCGGGATGGCGCCGTCACGTGAGAACGCATAGATCATCCGGGAGTTCGCGGTCACGGAGGACATCCCGCAGTAGAACTGGGCGCCGATGACGATGAGCAGGATGAGGAGCCCGCCGGTCTGGCCTATGGCGTCGATCCAGATCTGCGCCGGCGGGACGCCGGATGCGGATTGCAGGGCATGGGTGTAGCCGTCGACCATCGAGCCATCAGTTCCGACGAACACCTTGTCCGGGGTGATTCCCACATTCATCGCAACGAGGAGGATGAATCCGGCGATGATCGAGATGATCACCGAGTACACGATGCCCTTCGGTGACGAGCGGGATGCATCGTGTGTCTCCTCGGACATGTGTGCGGACGCGTCGAACCCGGTGAGCGTGTATTGCGCATTGAGCAGCCCGATGAGCGCGACATACAACGGGATACCGAGGATAAGGAACCCTGGGAAGCTCTGGTTCGGATCCGCAGACGTGTTGTCGACGGCCTTCGTGAAGACCGTGCCGAGATCCGTCCTCGTGTGCTGATTGAGGACCACCGTCACGAGGACGATGGCCGCGACGCCGACGAGGTGCCACCAGACGGAGACGTCGTTGAGAAACGCGACGAGACGGATGCCGAACGTGTTGAGCAACGCGTGGATGACGAGCATCGCCCCGAAGATCAGGATCGTGTGGGGCGGGTCGACGGGAAAACCGAAGGCGAGATTGAGGAACGCATTCGTGAAGAAGGCCAACCCAAAATCGATGCCAGCTGTCACCGCGACCTGGCCCACGAGGTTGAACCAGCCGACGAACCAGCTCCATTTGGCGCCGTCGGCGCCGGCCTCGTCGGCGAGCTTCGCCGACCAGTAGTACAGACCGCCGGCGGTCGGATAGCTCGAGGCGACCTCGGCCATCCCGAGAGCGACGATCAGAACGAAGAACCCGACGACGAGCCAGCCGAGCGTCATCACCGCTGGACCGCCCGTGTTCATGGCGAAGAGGAAGAGCGTGAGACAGCCTGACAGGATCGAGATGATCGTGAACGAGACGGCGAAGTTGGAGAACGTCCTCATCCCCCGCCGAAGCTCCTGGGCGTACCCCAGGCGATGCAGTTGCTCGACGTCTGACGACGCCATGTGAACCCTCCTCCTGAGCGATGAGCGTGGGCGATGACTCCTGGGCGATGACTCCTGGGCGCGACGTTGGGCGCGACGCGGAGATGCTCGGTATTAGGGGCCGCCGGTCGGGGTCGTGTCAAGACGAATCTCGAACCTGATCGCGCTCTGGCGAGTAGGATTCGCAGAAGCTAACGCGGGAGGATGAGCGATGGGTGATCGACTCGCAGGAAAGGTCTGCATCGTCACGGGTGCCGGCTCGGGGATCGGGCGGGCGACCGCGATCCGGTTCGCCGAGGAGGGTGCGCGCGTCACCTGCGTGGACATCGGCCGCGATACCGTCGAGGCGACCGCACGGGGGATCGGCGATGCTGCCGTCGCGGTCACCGCGGACGTCTCGGACGCGGCCGCCGTCAAGGCTTACACGGACGCCACGGTGGAGCGGTGGGGCGGCCTTCACGTCGTCTTCAACAATGCCGGAGTGAACCTGCCGGGCGTTTTCCATGAGGCGACCGACGAGGTCGTCGACCGGACGCTCGCGGTCAACGTCAAGGGCCCCATCTACGGGTGTCGGTACGCGATCCCGCACATGCTTCGAGGCGGCGGTGGCTCGCTCATCAACACCACCTCCGTCAACGGCCTCGTCGCCGAGCCGTTCCTTGCCATCTACGCCACGTCGAAGGGCGCGATCGTCATGCTCAGCAAGGGCATCGCCCTCGACTATGCGAAGCAGGGGATCCGCTGCAACGCGATCGCGCCCGGCTGGGTCGATACGCCGATCAACTACGCCCACGCCGAGATGCTCGGCGGCCTCCAGGAGGTCTACGCGACCATCGATTCGTTCCAGCCGATCGGCCGGCCCGGCGAACCGCGCGAGATCGCGAACGTCGCGCTCTTCCTCGCCTCCGATGAGTCCTCGTTCGTGACGGGCTCCGTGATCGTGGCCGACGGCGGGATGACCGCGAAGTAGCGACGAGGCGAGAGGGCGGCGCTCCCCGCGGAGCCGTGTCGTGCCGGAGTCGTCCCGGTCCCTCCCGGCTCGGCGCGTCCCCGGCCCCTCCCGGCTCGGCGCGTCCCCGGCCCCTCCCGGCTCGGCGCGTCCCCGGCCCCTCCCGGCTCGGCG
>JADMIG010000057.1 GCA_015478725.1 Chloroflexota bacterium
GGCGTTGAAGATGAGCAGCATGCAGTCGTTGAAGATGTTGGTGACGCGCGGATCGTGCAGGTCGACGTGCCCTGGGTGGCCGCTGTTCACGGCGACGCAGCGGATCAGGTCCTCGCCGTGGTTGCCGTTCAGCGTGCAGTTGTACACGGCGCCGGCGATCGGCAGCAGCGCGATCTTCGCGTTCAGGCGCGGGTCCTTCAGCGCGTCCTTGTTGTTGGCGTAGTCGCTGCCCTGGCCGCCGCACGTGTTGAGCTGGAAGAGGCCGATCGAGCAGCCGTTGTCGCCGACGGCGTTGGGGTCGAACGCGCTCTCGGCCATCGCGATGCCGAGCGCGATGTACTGCGGACAATTGATCTTGTCGGCTTCGTCGCGGATGACGCAGGCGATGGTGTCGGGGACGTTGACGCGGCCGAGCTGGACCATGGGCGCGGACTCCCGTCGCAGGTGTCCAGGCCAGTCACTGGCGATTATATCCCCTCTCACGGCGCCACGTCTACGGGTCGCTACGGCTCATTCTGGGTGATGATCATGTCATCGACGAAGACGCGGGAGTTCGTTGTCGGGGTGCCGACGACGGTGACGTTAGTGTCAACGCGCGGCGCGCGGCCGTCGGCCGACTGCGGGGGCAGAAACCCCGAGAGGTCGTACTCCAGATTGTTGACGACGGCGCGCACATATTGGCCGGTCGTGAGGTCCGCGACGAGCTTGAACATGTTCCATGTCGGCAGATTCACCGGCAGGTCGATAGCCGTCGCGAATGCGACCGGCGTGTTGGCTGCGTTGTTGTACTCGAGTGCGAGGCTCGTAGCGTTCCACAGCAGCCCGAAGTTCGTCAGCTTGGCGCCGTCGTAGGACTGGATGTGCAGCTCGAACGTGATGGGAATTTGCGCGATGCTCATCGAGATTTCGACGCCGACGCGGCCGCGCACGATAGGCGGCTGTGACGCGATAAGTTGCACCTGGTCGCCTGGGTTCGCCCCCGCCCGCAAGAGAACCGACCATGCGCCGTGTTGCGAACGTTGGACGGTGGCTTGGCCAACGGATTCTGTGCCGACGGTGGTGAAGTCGTAGCGCGCTATCCCGTCCTCGAAGGAGTCGAGCGCGACGACGTCGCCTCTTCGATCGTGCACGTCCGGCGAGCCCAAACGCGCGGCGAGCTCGCCGAGATCGTTGACGCTGTACGTCGTCTGATGCGCGTTGGTGGCGCCCCAATCCGGCGTGCCGTGTGCCATCGCTACGCACCTCCAACGCTGGCGCCGCCCTGCTGCGCGAACCACTTCGCCAGGTAATTCAGCGCCTGCATCGCCGTGTTCTGCTGCGCGCGTTCCGCGGCCGTCTGAAACGCGAAGCGCCAGGTGAGCGTGTGCGCGAACGTGTCGTCGTCGGACCAGGCGTAGATCTGCAGCTGGTAGTTGTCGCTCGGGACCTCATAATCTTCCGGCCAGCTGACGATCGCGCCGTCGCCCTTGATGTCGCCGTCCTGGTTGGCGGGCCACACCTGGTGCAGCTCGTTGTACGCGGCGGTGTGCGCGAGCGCGCGACAGCCGAGCGGGATCTGCACGTGCACGCCGACGATGGCGCCGGCGACGAACTCCACCGGCACGATCACCGGCGACGCGCGCAGCGTGTTGGGCGGGACCGTCACGTCGAATTCGTAGAACACGGCGTCTCCTACGGGTTGCAGGCGAGCACGAACAACAGCGGCTTGCCGTCGCCGAAGCCGCCGCTATCGGCGCCGAGACACGAGATATTGCCGCCGCCGCTGACGATGCCGTACTGCGGCTTGATCGTGTGGTTCCCCTTTGCCAGCACAACGGCGTGCATCATGTTCACGGGGAAGCGCGCGAGGAGCGGACCCTCGACGCCGATCAGCCCGTTGGTCGCGTCGCCGGCGCGGACGCCGTCGATCAGGAAATCGTAGGCGCCGCGTCCCGTTGACAGCTCGCCGGTGAAGTTGAAGAGGATGAGCACGGTGCGCGTTTCGAGCAGCGTGAACGTGGCGATCAGGTGCACCGCGTCGATGTCCGCGAAGCCGCCGCTGTGGGTGTAGTTGTTGTTGCCCTGGGCGATGACCGTGATATCGCTCGTGCCGCCGCCGCCGCCGCCGCCGACGCCCGCCGCCGGCCGGCTCGAGATCAACACTCCCATTCAGTCCACGACCATCCAGGCGACGGCGCTGCCGTTGGTGTCGGCGTCGATCCATATCGAGCTGAGGTTGTCGATGGCGATGTCGATCGCGTCGTCTTTGTTCAGCGGATAGCCGTTCGCCGCGGCGACGGTGGAGCCGCCGACGTAGACGATGCCGGTGTTCGCGTGCAGTGCTTTGATGCTCACCGTGCGCGCCGGCCCGTCGGGCAGCTGGACGCGCGTGCCGGCAGCGGCGACGGTCGCCTGTCCGTGGCTGATGGTGAGCGCGGGTGGTTCCACGCTAATCGGCAGCCGTGCGCCAGACAACGGTGACGTTGCCGTTGGCGACCGCGATGAAGAGCCCGAACTCGTAGGGGACGCCGTCCGCCGGCGCAAACTCCATACCGATCCCCAGCAGCCCCGGGTCGTCAAACTTCGCGATGACGCGCCCGTTCGCCGAATTCCCGTCGTAGAGCGTGCAGTGGTAGCCCGCGGCGCCTGCGCTCACCTGCACGTGCCGGAGCGTGCCGCGGCCCTGCGTCAGCAGCGTGTCCGCCTGAACAAAGGCGTAGCCGTTCGGCGTGTTGTCAGCGTCGCACACGGGGCGCCTCTTCCTACGCGGCGACGATCTCCCAGGCGCTGACGCGCACGTCGGCGCCGGCGCCGCCCTGGACCAGCGCCAGGCGGATGTCCTGGTGCGCCGGCGCGTCGAACGGCATGTCGAAATCGTCGTTGCGCGTCAGCGGCACGAACACCGCGTGACCGATGCCGACACCGCGCGAGCGCCACAGCACCGGCCGCTTCGTCGCATCGACGGCGCCGCCGCCGGTCACAGTCGAGCCGGCCGCGCTGACCTGCGCCGTTGTGATCTGCGAGCCGCTCATCGAGCGGATGCGGAAGATCGGGACGAGCGCGTCCGCGGCGTCGGGGAAGACGAGCTCCGACTGCGCGCTGAGCAGCCGGCCGCTGCGCGTCTCGATCGCCGTGTTGTCGCCGGCGAAGGTGATCATCTCCTCGATCGGCTCGTTGATGACCGCCACGTCATTCTCTTCCTGCAGGTCCACCCAGCGGCCGGTGATCGGGATGTACGTGCCGCCGTCGAGCCGCAGCTCCACCGTCGTGATGTCCGCGCCCTCGACGTCGCCCTGCTTGAACGCGTAGACCATGAGGCCGGCGTAGGGGTAGCGGTTGCTGAGAATCTGCACGTTCTCGCCGGCCGCGACGGTGGTGAACTTGTTGATCTGCGTCGTGCGCAGCCAGCCCTTGCGCGCCGGCACGCCGACGCCCGTCGGCCAGAAGACGCCGATGATGTCGAGCACGCCGGTCAGCGTCGCAAACTGCGTGGCGCTAATCGTCGGCGCGTAGGTGATTTGGATGTCGAGCGTGTTGTAGTCGGCGAGGTTGATCCAGTAATCCTTGTCGCCGAGGTAGCGGCCGAAGAGGACGGGGAACGTGCAGTACTGCACGTCGTTCGGCTGCGCGTCGCGCAGCTGCACCGCGCGGTCCTTCTGCCACTTGTACGCCCACTTCAGCAGCTCGTAGCCGCTGAGCGAGAAGAGGATGTCGGAGCCGTTGCCGACGACCTGGATCTTGCTGACGATGTCGGCGATGTCCTGCCCGCCGCCGCCCGTGGCGCCGTTGGTGTACGCGAGCTTGACCTGCAGGCCGGACAGCACGCCGGCGCGTGGCGCCAGGAAATCGAACGTCTGGTTGTCGCTGTTGAGCGCCTGCTGCTTCACCAGGTATCGGCGTTCCCACGATGCCATGTTGTGTGCTCCGATCGCCCGTAGGGGCCGCTACCCGCTTGCTAGCTCGCCGTCGTCGCGCCGTTGCCGTTGCGGCCTTTGCCGGCCGGCGGTTCGTCCGCCGGCGGGTCCTCTGCGGGCGGCGCTTCTTCGTCGTCGGTGCCGACCTTCGCGGCGAGGCGGTTGTGCTCTTCGCTCGAGATCTCGCCGCGCTCCATGCGGCCGCGCAGCGCCGCGAGCCGATCGATGACGGGTTGCGCGCAGTCCATGCAGAGGTGCGGCAGGTGCGCGAGGTGCGCATAGACGAGGTTCGGGCAGCCGCTGCCCTGACACTTCGCGTGGCCGTCCTGGTACGTCAGTTCCTGTGCCATGTCGCGCTCCTGCTGCTGCGCCCGCGGCGTCGCCGTGAGCTCTACACCCGCGGCGACGCCGCCCGCCTGGGACGCCGTGTGTTAGCGGCCGCTCCGCGAGCTGACGGCCCGCATCCCCTGCAGGTTGGCGAGCATCCGCTGTTCGCGCTGCTGCGGGGTGTCCTGCGGCATGCCCTGCACCCGCTGACTGACCGCGCTGATTTGCGGCGCGATCACCTGGAATGCGCGCTGCACCTTCGGGATGCGCTTGGCGACGCCGGCGGTGTACGCGGCGCCGCCGTCGGCCGTCGCCGTCGCGATCGCCTCCTGTTCGTTGACGCCGTTCATGCCGGCGGCGAAGCGATCGGCCTGGATCGCTTCCTGCACGCGGTTCTTCCACTTGCCGTTCGCGGCGAGCGCCGCCGTCTTGAACGAGCGCTTCGGGTTCTGCACGCCGGCGACGTAGTCTGCGCCCGCGGCCGCAGTCCGTCGCTGGTACTTGTCGAGCATGCGTGCGGCGTCAACGCCAGCCATATCAGATCCTCCGTGTTTCGATGAGGGCGGCGGTGACGGGCCTGGACGATCCGGCCCGCCGCCCCTGTTCAAGGTGGCAGCGCCGACGGACCTGGTGATCGCCGGCGCTTGACACGACCGTACGGATCGCGCATAGACTTTGCAACGGGCCGCACGGATCGCGCGATCGCGGTGCGTGTGGGCGCCGTGCGAGGTTGCATGCCGACGGCGACGGATGACACGAGCGTACGCAGGGGCCAGCAAGTCGAACGGCGGCTTGTCGCCGAATGGCTGGTCGCGCGCCACGGCGACGACTTCTACCAGCAAAACGTCCGGCTCGGTTCGATGCCGCTCGAATTCGCCAATCAGGACCTTGATCCGATGGAGGCGAAACTCGTCCACAACGCATACGCGCGGTGGGCGGACGCGATTATTTTCGGGCGAGACAAGGTGACGATCGTCGAGGCGAAGATCGTCGCGCACCCCGTCGCACTGGGCCAGCTGCGCCTCTATTCGCGCTTGCTTCCGTTCACGCCGAACGTGAAGATTCAGCCCAATGCGTCGATCGAAATGCTGCTGCTGTACGCCATCGCGGACGACATGGTGCTGCAGCTGGCGCGGGAAGACGGGATCACCCTGGAGCAGTTTCACCCCGACTGGGTGGACATGTACATCGCTACCCGCCTCGCCCGACAGCGCCAGGGATCTCTTCCACAGCAATTGACCGATGCGTCAGATGCCGGCACCGCGCCGGCTTGACGTGACCACGGGTGGGGCTTGACTGAATGATGGCTCGTGTGAGAGGATCAGGGTCGCCTCGAACGGGGAATCCAGTGAAATGTTTCGGTGCCGTTCGGTGCCAAAAATTTTCAGAGCCCGCGGGCGAGTCGGGAATCTTGCGTGGGAGCGAACGTGGCTGACCTCGAAGGTCCCTTCGAAATCCTTGAGCTCGGCGCGGGGGAAGCGCGTTCGATGACCATCGTGTCCGCGCAGCTCGGCGAGATGACCATCAAACCGGCGAGCGCGCCGGCGGGGAAGGTGATCAAGGCGCTCCGTGTCAACGTCGAGCACGCTGACAAGCCGACGTTCCCCTACTACTGGGACATCACCTCACAGACGCTGATCGCGCAGCTGGCACCCCAGGTGACATTCTCGGGGTATCGGCCGCGCCGCTTCACGATCAC
>JADMIG010000058.1 GCA_015478725.1 Chloroflexota bacterium
CCGAGCGGAGCGAGGTGGCGGCCTTCATCGCGTTCGTCGTCGAGCGCCACGAGCGCGGGTCGGCTCGCCGATCAGCGCGCTGACCGCCCGCGGGCCGGCTGGGAGGCTTCCGGCATCCCGGAGGGCGAGCCCGCCGGAGCAAGGACCTGCTTGGGAAGCAGACACTCTGCCAGCTGAGTTACTCCCGCTCGGCAGGCCCATATTCTAGCGGCCGATCGCCGGATAGGGACGCCATGCCGGGATCGTGGGGTCAAGTCCCAGCTTGTGGTGTAACAGGGCGTCATCCTCGCGCCTGATCTATCAGCTCGCCATGAGGAGCGTCGGGCTGGCTGCTCACGGCTGCCGTTCGGGCGGCTCCATGGGCGCAGCCGGGGCGCTCCGGGTATCCTCGGTCCTCCATGAGTCATCCGATTCCCCCCGAACGATCCGCGTCGTCGCCGCTGCGCCACGCTGTCGAGATCTGCGAGGACGAGATCGATGACGTCGTCACCGTCTTGCTCCCCGACGCCACCGTTGGGCGCCGCAGCGGGCCGGATTCCAGGGTGCTCCTGCCGCTGGATGCGAGGACGGTCCGGCGAGCGACGGATGGTCCGTTCGGGAACACACGACCATAGGACGGGCTCCGTCGGACGCGCGCGTCCGGTCCGGCCTTCGCCGCTGGGATCGCCTCGTGCGCTGGTTGCCGCTGCCGGTCATCGTCATCGGCGCCTGGCTCCTCGCCAATCACCCGCTCATGCATCACGGATACGAGCTCGGCACCGACGCCCACATCTATTACCGCGGAGCCCTCGCCTGGCTCGACGGCGGCGACCCGTGGCAAGCCGCCTACCACGGCCTCCACTTCGCCGCGCCGCCGTGGGCCTTCCCCCTGCTCGCCCCGTTCGTCGCGCTCCGCGAGTCACAGGCGGTCGAGCTCTGGATGGCGCTCGACGCGGTCGCCGCGGCGTACATCGTCCGGCGCTGCGGGTTGTCCTGGCTCTGGCTCCTCTTCCCGCCGCTCGTCCATGGCGTCCTCAATGGCAACCCCGCGATCGTCAGTCTCGCCCTCATCCTCGGCGTCGCTCGCCCGCTCGGGCTCCTGCTCCGACCGCAGATGGGGTTCGCCCTCCTTGGCGATGGGCGCTGGCGGGCGCTCGCGGTGACGGCAGTCCTCGGCGTCGTGCTCATCGCCGTCCTCCCAGTCGGGACGTTCCTCGCCGAGTTGCCGATGATCATGGCGCGATACGCGATTGAATCCCAGGGCGGCTCGACCGGCGGGACTCCGCTCGCGCTCGGGGTCGGCGTCGTCTCGGTCCTTGCTCTCGCCACGGTCGATCGTCGCGAAGCTGGCTTCCTTGCCACGATCGTCGCCGTCCCGATCAACGGCTGGTATGCCAGTGCCGCCGCGCTGCCGTTTATCAACCCGATCCTTGCCGTCGGGCTCGCCCTGCCGATCGTCGGCCTCCCGACGGCGACGATCGCCGCCTATGCGACGGTGCGGCTCCTCATCCGGTGGGCTCCGACGGCTCGGCCGGCACGATTGCTGGCGCCGCTCGTCGAACCGTGCCGACGGCGGCGTGCGTCCGGTGGCGACAAGGAACGGGCAGGAGGATCGTCGTTCTCTACGGTACAGGCGGGGAGCGATGACGCGCGGCCCATACCCAGGATGATCGCTACATTTCGAACCATGCACTCCAGTGAGCCCGTCGCGCAGCTCGCGGCCCGAACCCACGTGATCATCGTTCACTACGGCGACGTGGGGCTCACGCAACGCGCCGTCGCATCGGTCCTCTCGGGTTCGGAACAACCGGGCCTCATCGTGGTCGTCGACAACGGACCGGGAGCGTACCCGGAGCCGGAGGGTGACAGCGCAGCGCGGTTGATCGTGGCACGTCCTGGCCGAAACACCGGGTTCGCCGGCGGGGTAACAGTGGGCCTCGAGTCCCTGCCCCAAGATCCATCGGGCTTGATCTGGCTCCTCAACAACGACGCCATCACAGATCGCGACGCGCTCCGAGAACTGCTGGCGACCGCCCGACGAGCTCACGGCCCGGCACTGGTGAGCTCGCTGGTATTGGACGAGACGACCGGAGCCGTCTGGTTTGAGCGGCCCCGCTTTCTTCCCTGGCGACTGGAGAGTCGCCATTGGATGTTCCGCGGCCAGCATCTCCCAGACGACGTCGAGGTCGGACGGGTCGTCAGCTGGAGGTCGGTGCCCTACCTTCCCGGCTGTAGCCTGCTCGTCCCCAACCGCCTCCTCGCGAGTCTTGGTGGACTCGACCTATCGTTCTTCATGTACGGCGAGGACGTCGACCTGTCGATCCGAGCTCTGCGGCTGGGCTACGGGCTTGTCCTGTCGCGCCGCTCCATCGTGCGTCATCGGACGTCCTCGGGAACACGCCCGGCCGAGCGCGAGCGGATGGTCTCGGAGACCTCGTTCCGATTGACGGCAAAGTACTATCCGTGGCTCTTGCCTTTGGCGCTCGTAGGCGCGGTCGCGACCGGCTGCAAGAATGCGGTCGCTCGCCGAGAGCGCTGGTGGTTGACGACCCGCTTGGAGGGATACCGGGCCGCTCTGAAGGCACCCGGCATCGTGTCCAATCAGAAACGCCGGACCGGCGTTTCTGGAGGCAATGAGCGCAGCTGGCCCTGAGAGCCGGACCACCGAAGCCCTGACCTGATTGGCGGTCCAGGCGTCCTCGCCACCTGATTGCGTGCCAGTGGGCTATCATATCGGGCCATACGCTCCGACGAACTGCGCGAGGCGCGGGAGCACGTGCGGAGCCGTCGTCTTTCTTGGCGCACGGTCGCGCTGGTCGGTGCGGGAAGGGAATGCCCATGGCCCGACGCGCGGCCCGACGCATCCTCATGATCTCGATCCATGGCTACGTCAGCGGCCAGCCCGAGCTGGGACGCCCCGACACCGGCGGTCAGGTCGTCTATGTGCTCAAGCTCTCCGAATCCCTCACGCGTCTTGGTTATCGGGTCGACATCATGACTCGCGGGTTCGAGGACCAGCCAGCGATCGAGTCCCTAGGCAAGCGCCTCCGGATCGTCCGGATCCCGTGCGGCGGACCGCAGCTCATCCGCAAGGAGTGGATGTGCGACGTCATCCCAGAGTGGGTGGCCAACGCCGAGCGGTTCATTCGGGCCAAGGGTCTCTCGTACGCGTTCATCGACAGCCACTACTGGGACGGTGGCCTGGGCGGCGATGGGCTGGCCAGCCGGCTCGGCATCGCCCATGTCCACACGCCCCACTCGATCGGCTCGTGGAAGCGCGACAACATGACCGGCGATGCCGGGGAGCTCGATCGCCAGTACAACTTCACCCGCCGAATCCGTGACGAGCGCGCGATCTACGACGACGCCGACGCGCTGGTCGCGACGACGCCGCAGCAGCGCAAGATCCTCGTCAGCGGCGAGTACGACGTCCCGGCCGACAAGATCGCCGTCATTCCGCCGGGGTTCGACGACGCGCGGTACTTCCCCGTCTCCACGGCAACGCGCCAGGCGCTCAAGCGCGAGCTGGGGGTCGAGGGTCCGCTGATCCTGGCGCTGGGCCGGGTGGCAGCGAACAAGGGCTACGACCTTCTGCTCCGCTCGCTGCCAACCGTGCTGTCGCGAGTGCCCGGCGCCCGGCTCCTGCTGGCCGTCGGCTCGACCGACCCGACGCCGGGCGAGGCGCGCCAGATCGAGGACCTGCGCCGGCTCGCCGGGGAACTCGGGATCGCCGACAGCGTGCTGTTCCGCGACTACATCCCCGACGAGCAGCTGGCCGATACCTACCGGTCGGCGGACGTCTTCGCCCTGAGCAGCCGGTACGAGCCGTTCGGCATGACGGCGGTCGAGGCGATGGCGTGTGGCACGCCCACGGTCATCACGACCGAGGGAGGACTCTGGGAGATGGTGGCCTGGGGGTTGGAGGCGCTCTACGCGAACCCGCTCGACCCGGAGGCGTTTGGGCATGCGGTGGCGACGGTGCTTCTCTATCCGCGGGTCGCGAGCCAGCTCTCACGGTTCGGCTCCCATCGGGCGAGGTCGTCGTTCACCTGGAATGGGATCGCGCAGGCGCTCGTCAATGTCCCGAACCTGGTCGAGCGCCACATCGAGGGAGCCGAGCCGGGGCGTCAGGGCGGTCCACAATCGCGGTTGCCGGACGCCGTCGAGGGCCACGGACAGGAGGTCGAATGGGTACCGGCCGCGTCCTCGTAGCGGACATCGACGGCACGCTGCTGGGCGACGTTGACGCGCTCGAGCGATTCGCCGCCTGGCACGCGGCGCACCGAGCCCGGTACCGGCTCGTCTACGCGACCGGCCGGCTGCACGGGTCGCTGCTCGAGCTCATCGCGGGGACCGCCTTGCCCGAGCCGGACGTGGCGATCACAGCGGTCGGGACCGAGATCCATGGCGGGAGCGGGCGCCCATGGCCAGGGTGGGCCGAGCAATTCGACGGCTGGTACGCCAATGCTGTCCGGCGCACGCTCCGCCAGTTCACGTGGCTCGAGCTCCAGCCGGAGGAGGCCCAGACACGATTGAAGGCGAGCTACGACGTCCTCGGCCTGAGCGCATCCGACCGGTCGACGATCCGCCGCGCCCTCGCGCGAGCCGGTCTGGACGCATCGATCGTGTACAGCTCGGGCGTCCATCTCGACGTCCTGCCGTCTGCCGCCGGCAAAGGGAACGCCGCACGCTTCCTGGTGGACTCGTGGGGCGTTGCCGCCGCCGACGTCATGGTCTTCGGCGACTCCGGCAACGATCTCGACCTGTTCCAGCGCGGATTTCGGGGAACGCTCGTGGCGAACGCTCTGCCCGAGTTGAGCGCGGCCGTGGGCGACGACGCGTACCCCTCGCCCCTCTTCTACGCGGCGGGGGTCCTGGACGGCATCCGGCACTGGTCGGGGCCTGATTGGCTCGACATCCAGTGATAGCCATCTGGCAAGCGTCAGTCGACCCGGTCGGCGTCCGGGCTTTCAGATCGAACCGGTGTGGACGGCTCGCTTGGGCGACAGCGACGGCCCAACACGGCCGGTGTCCCCGCACGCCGCGTGGGCCAGCTGGATCTCGGCAGACCCTCGGCCTCGGCCGCCGCCTCGAGGACCGCCCGGACCGCGTCGCTGTCCCAGGCGACGAGGTCGCTCGCGCGATACCGCTGGCCGCCGTGGTCCTCGTCCACGGATGTGCTCATCTCCGTGCGCCGGGGCATCAGGGTCGTCGCGCCGGCATCGGCGGTCGGTGGGCGCAGCGTGCGGATCACCGCGACCGTGTCGCCGGGCGCTCCGGTCGGCGTGTCGTTCCGGCTCTACCGCTATGACCTCGTTTCGGGCCGGCCCCCCTCCCTCCGCGGGCTGCGGGCAGCTTCGGGCCACGCCGACGAGGGGGCTGCGCGTGGGGATCAACTCCTTCGGGCCACTTGCTTTGGGGTTCGGGCCACTCGCCGTTGCGGTTCGGGCCGGCCCACAAGGACCG
>JADMIG010000059.1 GCA_015478725.1 Chloroflexota bacterium
GGGCGCGAGGATGAAAACCCGCCGACCCGTCCCTCAGCCGGTCCCTGGGTCGGGATGGGTCCTTCGCCAGCGGTAATAGTCGCGCCAGATGAGCCGGTGGATCGGGATCCAGTGCGGGATGTCCCGCAGGATCGGGATGAAGGGGACGAACGCAAGAAGGAACGTCAGCGCGAACATCGTCAGGACGACGAGCAGGTCGGCGTTCGGTGCCGTGTTGTAGGGCGGGATCTGGTACCACATCGAATACAGCCAGAGCCAGGCCTGGCCGGGGTAGCTGCCGGTCTCGTTCATCATCCCCCACTGGCTGCCGAGAAGGTGCTGGTCCGCGGCGAGCCCCGCGAAGTAGCCGCCGTCGCCCATGAACAGCAGGGGCCTGGTGTAGTTCGTCTCGAAGAAGCGTCCGTTCGAGAGGAGCAACCCGTCGAGGCCGCCCGAGCGCGCCACCCCGAGGAGGTTCGTCATGAGCACAGGCACGGGCCCGTAATCTCCCGGTGCGACGACGACCGCCCCGTTCTGCGTGGTGGCCGTGCCGAGCGCGCCGCTGTAGGCGGTGAGCCAACCCTGCTGGGTCGCGCCGTCGGCCGATCCGTACGCGTGGAGCGCCGCGGCGAGGTCCGCGTTCCCGATCGCCGCGGTACCGAGCGGTCCGAGCACAAAGTCCTGGGTCGGGTCGAGGTGGACGGCGTTGCCCGCCCAGCGCTGCGGCGCGATCGGGCCGATCGTCTGGACCGAGGCCGAACCGTCCGTGTATGGCGGTCCGTATGCGGCACTGAAACTGGTTCCACCGAGCTCGGACGTCGCGGTGGTCACGAAATCGAGCGGGTCCTGTTGCGCCCAGGTCCGGATCGTCAGGGGCGGGACGTCGGGTGAGGAGAGCGCGAGCGCCAGCGCGATGATCACGACCCCGGAGGCGACGAGCGCGAGCACGATCTCCTTGAGGAGGTCGTACGGGACCGTGGGGATCCCTCGGTAGTAGGCATCCTGGTCGATGGAGGGGCTTCTCACGACGCCACATCGGTCGGACGGTCGCCGCTGGCAGCGGGCGCCCGCGGTTCGATCGGCTTCACCACGCCTCGCAACCGGACCTGGACGACGTGAAGGACCACGAGCATCGTCACGAGGACCGGCAGGAGCATGACGTGGATGCCGTACATCTGGCCGAAGTCGAGGACGTTGAAGAACGCCCCGGCGCCGGTCCCGTTGATCCCATCCTTGGCATTGAGTGCGATCCATTGGGCGTCGAGGTTCTGCTGGGAGACATAGCCGGTGAAGCCGGTGACCAGTCCCACGATGAAGATGACGACGCCGACAAGCCACGTCGTCGCTCGTCCGTCCCGCCAGGAGGCCATGAAGTACTGGCCCCACAGGTGGAGGGCGGCGAAGACGAAGAAGAGCTGGACGCTCCAGAAGTGGACGCTGTTGACGAAGCGCCCGACCCCCGAGACATGCCACCAGCCTGGGCCGAAGAAGGCGAGGACGATGCCGCTCCCGATCACCCAGATGAGACCGGTGACGGCCACGACCCCGAAGACGTAGACCCAGGAGCCGACGAAGAACGGCTGGCGGCTCGGCAGGAGGTGCGCCAACGGCAGACGCCGTTCAAGGAATCGTCGGGTCGCTCCCGTCCAGGACGTGTCCGTCGATCCGGGCGTAGGCGCGCTATCAGGGGTGCTCATCGCCGTCCTTCCCATCTCCGCGATGGCCAGGGAAGGGCGCCACCAGGGCCGCGACGAACAACGTGACCATCCCGATGATGACCAGCAGGTTCGGGACGGAGATCACGATAAAGCCCAGCTGCACGTAGGTTGCCGGCGTATCCATGGTCACATCGTCTCCACTGGCGTCGACTCCATCGGCGTCATCTCCATCGGCGGCCACGTCCTTCCATCAGGCGGCATGGGATCCGCTCCCGGCGGTCGAGGATCCAGCGACGTTCTCCGAACGGTCATCGATGAGCGCCTCGGCCCGATCCGCGGCGATCGCGACCGCATCGTAGAGGGCGACCTCCGGATCGGCAGCCTGGACCTCGGCGACGACCGCATCGAGATCGATCCCCTCGACCTCGTCGACCGCGCGGCGATTGACGACGTACCGGATGAGCAGGTTGGTGGCCGCCACGATCGGGATCCCGAAGAGGGCGCCCCACAGCCCGGCGATCTGCGCGCCGAGCAGCAGGGCGATGAGGACGAGGAAGGGATGAAGTCCGGCGGTCTCCTTCATCAACCGAGGTTGGAGGACGTTCACGAGGAGTGTCTGCGCGACGAGGAGGACCCCCACGACCGGCAGCGCGACCTCCGGCCGAAACGCGACAGCGACGAGGAGTGGCGGGAGAAGCGCGAGCGGCGGTCCGAAGAAGGGGATGAACATCGCGAGCGCCACGCCGACCGTCATCAGGTAGAGGTATGGCAGGCCGAACACGAGGCCGACGACGACGGTGAGCACGACCTGCACGATCACGAGGATGACCTGCGTCCGCAGGAAACCACCGAAGGCCCGGCCGACCGACTGCTGGACGAGCAGGAGCTCCTGGGCGTAGCGGTTGGGGACCACCCGACTCAATCCGCCGAGGATCCCATCGAGGTCGACCACGGCGTAGAGCGACAGAACGACGATGAGGAACAGGTCACCCATCACCGTCAGCGTCGTCCGCGCGATCGCCTGGACCTGCGCATCGAGCGTGGCGGCGATCGAGGAGAAGAGGCCTTGCTGGGCCTGGTCGAAGGTTGCTGCCAGGTCGACGGTGCGCGGATCGATCCCGAGCGAGCTCTGGGCGCCGACCAGCAGCCCGTGGACGCGAGCCGTGATCTCTGGACTCCGGGCGAGGATGTCCGCCGCCTCTCGAGCGCCGATCTGAGCGGTGGCCACCACGACGAGGCTCACGCACGCGAACACCGCGAGATAGACGATCGCGATGGCCTTCCCGCGGCCGATCCGGAGCCGTCGGTGGGCGGTGTCGACGGCGGGAGCCACGAGGAACACGAGGAGCCAGGCGAAGAAGATGATCAGGAGGATGGAGCTGAAGCCGACGGCGATCGCGACGAGTTGCCCGGCGGCCGCCAGACCGAAGAAGAGGCTGCCGAGTACGAAGAACGTCGCCGTCGCGCGCGCCGGAGCGCGGCGACGACGGCGAGCGGGCGTGGTCGACTTCGCCGTCATCGTGGCGGACCGCGGTCCGCCAGGTCCGTACTCATGGAACTCTCTCGGGCTGGGGTGGGGCACGGGTGGGCGCGTCTCGCCCCAAGGTGGGAACGTACCCGACCGTGACCGACGCCGGCGAGGATGGAAACCCGGCACGGGCCTTTGCAGGCCGCAGGATCGCGCGAAGTCGTCGACAATGCGGGCGGGTTTTCATCCTCTCGCGAGGATTGCAGGCTCGCTATCCTCGGAGTCGAACCATCCGTGGAACGAGCCGCTCACGCCATGGAACGAGCCGCTCACGCTCGTTCCGGGCCACAGGTGACCAAACATGCGCCGTCTCCTCGGACTCCTCCTCGCCAGCGGGCTGCTCCTCCTCGGCTCGCTGCCGCTCACGACGACGGCGGCCGCAGCGGCGCTCGCCGCCAGCACGACGTGCAGCAATGGCGTCGACAACACCGGTGGCCTCGGCCTGATCTGCAACGTCACTGTTCACAACACGATCAACGCCAGCGGCGGCACCGCCGTCGTCACGGTCCAGGAGTGCCATGGCGCCGCGGGTGCCCCGACGGCTGCCTGCACGACGACTACGGCGTCCCTCACCGGACCCGTGACCGTCGTCAACCAGTGCAACAACTCCATCAATGGTGGTGGCGGCACGCTCCGGTGCAGCGTTCAGATCACGAACGACATCGTCGGCCTGAGTCCCGGCACGACCGGTGCGACCGTCAACCAGTGCGTCGGTTCCGGCGGCGGGATCACGACCGGGTGCAACCCATTTCCCGCCACCACGTCCGGCGCGGCCATCACCCAGTGCAACGGTTCGGCCAATGGCGGCACTCTCGTCGGGATGAACTGCACGGCGACCGGAACCATGGCCGCCGCGGCCGGTGTCACGGTGAACCAGTGCAACGGTTCGGCCAATGGCGGCGGCAGCCTCATCATCTGCTCGGCGCGCATCTCCAACAACGCAATCGCGGGCCCGACCGCGACCCCCACCCCGAGTCCGAGCGCGTCGCCCTCCGCCTCCGCCAGCCCGAGCGCGTCGCCCTCCGCTTCCGTCGCAGCAACGGCCAGTCCGAGTGCGGTCCCGACCGCATCACCGGTGACCCGCCCCACCGCGAGCCCCAGGGTGACCGCCCCGGCGACCGACACGAACGTGGCGGCCGGCCCAGGCGGATCGGGGCCGTCCACCGTGCCCGTCGTCGGGATCTTCCTCCTTGCCTTCGTCGGCCTCACGATCGGCGCCGCGAGGCGTGCCCTCCGCTCTCGCTGAGCGTCGCTCGGCGACCCGCGGTGGGGCCAGCGCCCGGGCTCGAGCCGTGATTCCCACGGACGTGGTCGACAGCGCAGACCTGCCGGCTTCCGCCGGCTCCGACGACCGGCCGGGGTGGGTACGTCGCGGCACGCCGTTCGTGACAAACGACCACCAGGCGGGCGATGGTCATCGACTCTCCACGCGGCGCCCGCAGACCTGAGCGTGGATCGGGCCGGGCGGGAGCGTGGATCCTGCCAGATGCCCGGGTGAGGGCCAGCGGTCACCGACATGCAGACCAACGCCCGCCTCATGGCCATCTGCCGGAAGCTGGGACGGCGGGCTCGATCCGATGGGCGTCCGCGTCAACGACGTGGCCGGGAATCACGGCTAGGGCGCCGGACCGGCTGCGGCGGCGAGGGCGAGAGGGAGAAGAACCTCGATGAGCAGCACCACGACGATGGCCAGGGCCACCGGTCGGGCAAGCCACACGACGGTCGGCACGACCTGATCGATCACCGCCCTCAGGAGTACCGGGGTGATGGGCTGTCGGGGGCGAGACCGCGCGGTCGCCATGAGGAAACTCACCGACTTTCTCACCGAGTCGTTCATCAGCTCGGCGCGGCGGGAGCTGTTGCCCCTGCCGGACGATGGGACACCCCGGCTCCGTCCCCCCAGGGAAACGGAGCAGCGGGGCGTCGGGAACGAGCGGTCATTGGACCGGAACCGGGGGTGAAGCCGGGATCCGCGATGCAGGCCGAACCGTAGCCTGCCGGGGCGCGACCCTGCGAGGATGGAAACGCGGCACGGGCTCACGCCTCGTCCTGTCCCGACCCAGGGACCGGCTGAGGGACGGGTCGGCGGGTTTTCATCCTCGCGCCC
>JADMIG010000060.1 GCA_015478725.1 Chloroflexota bacterium
CGGCCCCACGCCGCCTGCCGGCCGCCGCGGCCCCACGCCGCCTGCCGGCCGCCGCGGCCCCACGCCGCCTGCCGGCCGCCGCAGCCCCACGCCGCCTGCCGGCCGCCGCAGCCCCACGCCGCCTGTGGTCCTCCAGGGCCCCGCTCCCGCACGCCGCGGCCCCGCCCGCCAGCGCTCGGTCTCCGCCCCGTTCACCGCGGAGGAGATCGCCCGCGTGCGGCGCCCGTTCCGCGGCGCGTCGCTCCTGCCGGGGCGGGCCTATCACGACGCGGCGATCCACGACTGGGAGCGGGAACAGTGGTTCGCCCGCGACTGGCTCGCCGTCGCCCGCGAGGAGGAGATCCCCGATCCGGGCTCGTACGTCGTGCGCGACGTGCTCGGCGAGAGCGTCGTCATCGTGCGCGGCCGGGACGCCGAGCTGCGCGCCTTCTACAACGTCTGCCGTCACCGCGGCACGGCCGTCGTGGAGGAGGCCTGCGGGACCGCCGTCCGCTTCCAGTGTCCGTACCACGCCTGGATCTACGACCTCGACGGGACGCTCGTCCGGGCGAAGCACACGGACGACCTCGCCGACTTCAGCCGCGCCACCTTCGGCCTCACCTCGATCCGCCTCGACCGCTGGGGCGGCTTCGTCTTCCTCTCGTTCGCCGCTGACGCGGAACCGCTCCGAGCGTATCTCGGGGACTGGTTCGACCACCACGCGGGGTTCGGCCGCGACTTCAGCCGTCTCCGTCGAGCGACGCGCCTCGAGTACGACGTGGACGCGAACTGGAAGCTCGTCGCCGAGAACTACAGCGAGTGCTACCACTGCCCGGGCGTCCACCCGCTCCTCAATCGCCTCACCCCGTACGACCTGGGCGAGGACTTCCTGCCGGTCGGGCCGTGGAAGGGCGGCTGGATGCTCTTCTCGGAGGGCTGCGAGACGATGTCCATGGACGGCCTCCGCCACGGCCGACCGCTCCTTCCCTCGACGACGGCGACGGATGCCCGCAGGATCTACTACTACATCCTCTGGCCGAACCTCATCGTCAGCGTCCACCCGGACTACGTTCTCACGCATCAGGTGTGGCCGGACGGCGCGAATCGATCGAGGGTCGTCTGCGATCTCTACCTCGATCGCGATCCGGTCGCCGGGGCTTCCGTCGACGTCTCCGGCGCGGTCGAGTTCTGGGACCTCACGAACCGGCAGGACTACCACGTCGTGGAGCTCCAGCAGCGCGGCACCGGGTCGCGGAGCTGGGTCGCCGGCCGCTACTCGAACCAGGAGGCGGCCGTCCACGCCTTCGATCTCATGTGCGTCGACCGCTATGCGCTCGACGGGACGCGCACAGTCCGCGGAACGAACTCCGTCGTCGATCGGGCGCGGGCAGCCCGGCGAGCGGTCGTGCGCTCCGGACCTCCAGGGGCCTGACGCTCGTCAGGGACGGGAGCGACCTCGGCGACCTCCGCCGGCGTCGCGTCGAGGAGCGAGGTCGTCGTGAAGCGATACTCGTTGACCGGCACCTGGGCCTCAGTGAGCGCCGGTCGTGGGCTGATCCGCGACGTCGATGTGGAGCGGAGCGTGGTCGCTCGGGAGCTGGCCCTTCCGGGCATCCCGGTCGCGCTCGGCCGCCACCACCCGTCCGGCGACGGATCGGGTGGCGTAGAGATGATCGATGCGCATCCCGAGATTCTTGTGGAAGTTGCCGGCCCGGTAGTCCCACCAGGTGAAGAATCCCGGCTCCGGGTGGAACGGGCGGACGACGTCCGCGAGTCCCCACGCGCGAAGATCGGCGACCGCCTTCCGTTCGGCCGGGGTGACGTGCGTCCCGCCGTGGACCGCCACCGGGTCCCAGACGTCGATGTCCTCGGGCGCGACGTTGAAGTCGCCGCCGATGACGAGATCGTCGGCCGGGTCGGCTGCCTCGTCCAGCCACCGCCGGAGCCGCTCGAACCAGGCGAGCTTGCCGGTGAAGAAGGGCGTGTCCAGCGCCCGGCCGTTCGGCGCGTAGAGGCTCACGACGCGGATCCCGCCACAGCGGGCGGCGATCATTCGCGCCTCGCCGAACGGGTCGAACGATTCGCCATCGCTCGGACCTCCGCCGCTCGGTGGCGCGCTCGGCCGGACCGGCCCGTCGCCGAAGTTCGTGACGATCTCCGCGATTCCGACCCGGGATGCGATGGCGACGCCGTTCCATCGCCCCTCGCCGTGGTGGGCGAGCTCGTAGCCGGCCATCGCGAACGCCAGCGCCGGTGCGGCATCGTCGGCGAGCTTCGTCTCCTGGATCAGGAGGACGTCAGGGGCTGCGGTCGCAAGCCAGGCTTCGACGCGAGGAAGGCGCGCCCTGAGCGAGTTCACGTTCCAGGTAGCGATGCGCATGGGGTCGGGTCTCGGCGAGCTGCGGGCGTCGATCGGTTCGCGACGATCAGAACCGGCGGCCGCGCTGGCGGGCGAGGTCGAACGTCGCCGTGTCGGCGATCGCCATGACCGCCATCGTCCCGGCCTGGACCGGATCCGAAACGACGAGATCCACCGCTTCCGTGATGCTGCCCGCCATGTTGAGGGCGACGATCGGGATGCCGCTCTCGCGGAGTTCCCGCGCGGCGCGGGTGATGTCGCCGCCCATGATGGATCCGGCGAGGACGAGGAGGCGGGCCCGCGGCAGGTCCATCACCGCGCGGACCGCGGCGGCGATCGCCTCCTCGCCGACGAGGGGGATGGTGTCGACGCTGATCCGCTCGCCGCGAAGGTTGTGGCGATCCGCTTCGCTCACCGCGCCGAGTGCGACCTGGGCGACCTGAGCGCCGCCGCCGACGACGATGACGCGCTTGCCGAAGACGCGGTCGAGCGATCGGGTGAGGCGCTGGGTCCGGACGCCGCTCGTGCTGTGGACCGCCCGGACGACCGCCTCCTCGTCGAGCCCCTCGACTTCGACCTCGAGCTCGATGCCGGGGCTCCCGTCCTCCGTCGCCGGCTCGATCCGGCGGACGGTGCTCAAGGTTCGAATGAGCCCGCCGGCTTCCCCGATGCCTGCGGCCAGGGTCGGGACCGCCGTCGCCGAATCGTCGAGGACGACGCGGAGAGCGACCGTCGTCGGGAGTGTCGGGCGGCGGGCCATCGGTCCGACCTAGCGGCCGCGGTCGCGAACGTCGGCGACGGACATCCGCGACGGTTCCAGACCGCCGGACGGATCGTGCTCCTCGTACGCCTGGCCGAGCGCGGCGAACGCCGCTCGCGTGGCGGCAGCGTCGCTCGTCGTGAGCATGAGTGCCCCGTCCGTGTCCTCGGCGACGCCGACGATCCCGGTGATGTTCACGTCGCGCTCCGCGAGCGCGGTGGCGACGCGGGCGAGGGCGCCGGGTCGATCGTCGAGCTGGACCGTGAACCAGACCGTCACGAAGTCACCTCCTGCGGGCCGATGGTACCGCGCCGGCGGCGCCAGGCGGGAGGCGGCATGTCGGGCGAGAGGCGGCATTGACCGGGTCCGCCGCGGCTGGCACGCTCTCACGTGAGATGCCGCCGCGACCCTCGATGCCGACCGAGCCGCCGGTCCAGATTTTCGGCCTCGATGGGGATCAGGCGACACGGGCCGCGCTGCGATTCTTCAAGGAACGCCGCGTCGCGGTCGCGTTCGTCGACGTCCGGCGTCGTCCGATCGCGCCGGCCGAGCTCCGTCGATTCGTCGACCGCCTCGGCGCGACGGCCTGCACCGAAACGGACGGCCGGGCCTGGCGGGACGCGGGGCTCGGCTACCTTCGCATGACGGACGATGAACTCGCGACGCGCCTCCTCGCGGACGTTCGCCTCCTGAGACTGCCCCTCGTGCGGCACGGCTTCGAGGTGACGGTCGGCCGCGCCGAGCCGACGTGGAAGGCGTGGCTGGCGGCGAGCGCCGCGCGCCGGCCGGTGTCATCCTGACGTCGATGACGGATCGGGCCCAGCCGAACGATCGAAACCAGCCGACCAGCGCCTCCGCGGAGGCGGAACCGCTCCGCCGGAGCGGCCGGGTCGCCGTCCGCCCGGACATGCCCGCCGCGCTCCGTCCCCACGGTCGAGCCACGGAGGATGAGCGCCTCCTTCAGCGTCCTGAACGACCGGCCTTCCTCGACACGGACACCTGGCGGGCGCTCAGGATCCTCTCCGAGTTCGTCGATGGGTTCGATGCGCTCGCCACGATTGGGCCTGCGGTCACGGTCTTCGGCTCTGCCAGGCTCGGCCCGGACGAGCCGGCGTACGAGCTCGCGCGGACGATCGGCCGCCTCCTCGCCGAGGCCGGCTACGCGGTCATCACCGGCGGTGGACCGGGTGCCATGGAGGCGGCGAATCGCGGCTGCCAGGAGGCCGGCGGCCTGTCGATCGGCTGCAACATCGAGCTGCCGCACGAGCAGTACATCAACCGCTACGTCGATCTCGGCATCGAGTTCCGTTACTTCTTCGCCCGCAAGACGATGTTCGTCAAGTACGCCGACGCGTTCGTCATCCTCCCCGGCGGCCTCGGCACGCTCGACGAGCTCTTCGAGGCGCTCACGCTGATCCAGGTCGGCAAGATCCGCCACTTCCCGGTGGTCCTTGTCGGCACGGCGTATTGGGGCGGCCTCGTCGAGTGGATGCGGACGACGCAGGTGCCGGCGGGGACGATCGACGCGGCGGACCTCGAGCTGTTCCAGCTGACGGACGATCCGGACGAGGCGATCGCCATCATCCAGGCGTTCGGCGACGGCGATCCGAGAGGCGCGATCCCGATCGAGGAGGATGAGCTCCGCTGACGGAGCGGCTACCGGGCCGCGCCTTGCCCCGCCGTGCCGACCCGGGCGAGGCTGCGACTCGGGCGAGGCTGCGACTCGGGCGAGGCTGCGACTCGGGCGAGGCTGCGACTCGGG
>JADMIG010000061.1 GCA_015478725.1 Chloroflexota bacterium
CTGACGCGTCAGCATTAGAAGCGGATTGACGGCGAAACACCTCAGATACCAAGAATTATCTGACGTGTTGTTGGGTAGTATAGCAATTTTTAGGAGTAGCAATGACGACGACGACGACAAACTTTAGCCATCTGGCGCAAAGCCTGGCCACTCTGGGCAACGAGACGCGCCTCAGCATGCTCGGTTATCTTAAGGCGAATCCAGGCGCAAGCGTGGAGGACCTGGTTGCTTTTCTTGAGCTGCCGCAATCCGTAGTATCGCGCCATCTCATGGCCCTGCGCAGAGCTGGCGTAGTAGCCTTTGATGAACGGGGATCGAGTGCCTTTAAGACACACCGGTACTCGTTGAAAAGCGAGATCATCCAGGATGACGCAGAGGCGTTGGCAGCGTTGGCTTCATAGGAGAGGAGTGGTGGGACGTGAAGCGGCAGCGGTTGAGGTTTCTTAACCTGTGAAAAGTTGGAACTCAAACCGCTGCCGTTGATGACCGCCATCAGGTATGATGATGTTCACCTGGGAGCCTGCGGCACACGTTGGGGCAGCCGTAGGTTGTTGTTACTATTATCCATTATAATCCATTATTTTTCAAGTCTATTCAATGCCCCTCATTGTATTTCATAGGGGGAGTTCTGTGTGAAAGCAACGCTCCATAAATCAAAGAAATTCATCGTCTGTGACGACGATTTCTTGCAATTGGCACACAAACGCCTGGCAGGTGCCATGGCCCTGCGGGTCAGCGAGGTAAAAACTGACGAACTTATTGAGTACTACCGCGACGCCTGGCCGGACATGCCAGCCGATGCGTTTCCAGAGGAGGATTTTTTGTGGTTCGATGCCGATTATCAGACGTTCAGCGCGTGGACGCTGCGCATCCGCTGTCGCACGATGCTCGTGGAAATGCTTTGCAATGGGAAGAAGCACACCGGCTTGCTGATAAGCGAAGGGTATCTTAGAAGCCGTTGGGTCTACTATGAAGATCCAGAACATCGCTCTACCACAAAGAACAACCAGGTGCGCTCCACCACAAAGGGCCGTGCCTACGTCGTGACCGACGAGAAAGGAAGCTACCAGGTGGAGGGCGAGGAACAGCCACGCAACGCGCCCAAAGATGGCTTTGTCTATCGACGGCGGCAGTGGTTGTACGATATCGACTGTATCAACACGGCGATCGCGAGGCTGAATGGGGAAACGGCGGAGATCGAACCCGTGCAACGATGGAGGCCACCGAAAGAAGGGAATAATGGGGAAGCCACCAGGCAGGCGAAACGATTGACGACGACGACGACAGCCAGCGCCTCCCCTACATCTACATCGGTTGTTCCTCCTGTTCAAGGGGGTACCATGAATCCAGGTGGGCACCAAGGTGTATCTGCTGAAAGTCAGTCTAGCATGACTAACCATGTAATGCAAGCCATTTCCGTAGATATACTGACGGCTTCCTTGACTGCTGAGACGTTCATCGCTCTCGCCTCGGCCATTCCTGGTCTCACGGTACCACGCCGCGAAGACTGCGATGAGCTGGCGTGGCAGCGCGATGTTTCCCTGCCAGCGCAACAACTTTTGTTGTTACCCAAGGTGATGCAGCATCTGGCTAGGGGGGAGCATGATCGCGCCTGGCAGTACATCGAAGACGTACTACGCTACATGGTGTCGCCTGGCAGTCCGTCGTGGTGGCAGACGCAGCGAGCGCGGAAGACGCCGATTACGCTGCGCCACGCAGCCAAAGAGTTCGCGACGCAGCTGCGTGATATGGAGGCCAAGATAGAGATGCACCTCTGGCATACGTCGGAGTCGCTGCCTTACACGGGTCCAGCCGTCTGCTGGGATTACAACGGGCAGCTTCCTGGCATGAGCGTAGAGGTGGCAACGCAGCTCTACGAAGAGATTCGTGCTACGCATCCGTCGCTTGCCCTGGCGTGCGGTGCCTTTCCTGAGAGTCCAGAGCTTTTCGCCGTCGGCATCCAGTACGCGCCCGATGATGCCTATCTGGATTTCTACGATCCGGAGGAGTGGCGCCGACGGGGCCCTGAAATCGAGGAGAAAGTGCAGTTAGCCCTGGCCTTTGCCGAGGCGTTGGCTGAGATGAACGCTGAGAGCGGAGGCGGCAACCAGGAGAGCCAGGGTCCGCCTGGTGACAACTAAATAGAATGGAGAAGAGGCATGGTACCACCAAAGAAAACCGAACGCTTAAAGAATTATCGTAGCCAGGCGTCGGAAACCTCGATTTTCGAGGCCATCCGCAAGGCATTAGCGACGCACAAAGCCAGGCGCATCACCTTCGATTCCGACGATGAGGGCCAGGCGATAGGCATTGAATTTTCCGTTGTGGTGCAGGGTACCACCCTGGCTTTCCGGCTCCCTGTGCGCCTGGACAATGCCGCAAAGCTGGTGAAGCAGAGCTACGTTTCGCTGGGACGAGGCATCAGCAAAGATGCGCTGCGCGACCAGGCATACCGAACGGCCTGGGCAAACATTCGCGACTGGATTGAAGCGCAATGCGCACTTATCGACATCGGCATGGTACGTACCGAAGAGGTCTTTTTGCCCTACCTGCTCAACCAGGAAGGCAAAACCTACTTTGAAGCCTTTGAGAACGCCTGGCGTTGCCAAGTCCCAAAGGCGGCAGCGACGCAGCAGGGAGTTGGGTCGTCGTTGATGAGCGATGAGGCGATGGATTGGTATGAAGGCGCAGATTGATTCGTAGTGTAGCCGAGCCGAGGCAGCGTGGGGCTACCTGGCTCTCACCCTGATCGTGAGTTCAGTGGCTTAGTAGTACAACGAACGATTAACCATTCTGAAAGGGAAAGGCAAGCATGAAATTTATTCATAATGACAAAGTAAGCCTGGGCTGGGCTATCTTAGTAGAAATCGCGGTCCATGCCCTCTTCGCATTCCAGGCGTTTCTGCTGGGTGGATTCCTGGGAGAGATCGCGCTCACTGCCATCTTCGGCCCTGGCCTCGGTCCGAAGATCGGTGCGTGGGCACTGGCTGTCTTCGTGTTTGGCGCAGCGATGCAGGCATTTGTGCTTGGGGAGTACATGAAAGAGCATGTGCAAAGCTACGAGCGCACAGGCAAAGATGGCAGCTACATCCGTTCCTTCAAGCAAGTGCGTGGGCTCGTCTTCGGCATTGAGATCACGTCATTGCTGTTTCGCATCATTGTCGTCTGGCAAGCTGGCGACGCATTGCAAGCCTTCGTCGTCGCGCTGTTTGGCATTGTGACGCTGTGGTATGCCTACGCACAGGCCAAAGTCATCCATGCAAGCGTCAATCGGCCCATCGAATACCATGTGATGCAAGCACAGCATGAAGTTGGGCGATCATTCATCGATGACATCCTGAAACGGAAAGACGAGATGACCGCAGAGGAAAAGGCCAGGTTTGCCGGTGGTGACTTCGCGGCCATCACTGATGCAGCGCGCACTGGCTTTTTCGCAGATGAGCAGAGACGGCAGGCTAAAACGAGCCGAAGCCAGTCCAGGCAGACGAGGCGACTTGAAGAGCAGCAACACGAAGAGAATGCAAGAGAGCAGCAGGAACATACCAAACAAGCGGCTGGTGGTCTATTCAATCCTGCGAACTGGGGCAAGTCTACGACGGCCACCCCTAAAAATATATCAAATTTCGAGGAAGCTCTGAGCAGCAGCCAGGCGAATCATCAGAGCCGTCGTCAGCAGTAGTTCCTCCGTTGGTGGCGCACTCCCCTACTGAGCCGCCAACGGGTACACGCCCGCCTGAAAACATTCGTTCTAACAACCCTGTCGTGCCGATGATCGTTATTCATAAACCGATAGCAGTGCAACCAGTGATCATTCGAGTGCCACCTGGTAGTCCAACGCACCAGACAATACCGCCAGGATCGAGGCTAAGAGATTTCGATGATCCTGAGCAGATTTCGAGGAGTTTGGCGCCGTTATCGAAAAAAGATTTCGATGGCAACCCTGATTCGAAAAAAGATTTCGTATCAGCGCCGATTATCGAAGACGAAGAGCCTGAGTTCGACCGCGATGGCGACGTGGGTAGGTGGCGACACGACTGGCAAGTCGCGGAGCTGGTGATCTATCGCGGCGAATTTGGAAAATGGCCAGAGGATGTGCCGGTGGATACCGGCTTGCGTAGCTACTACGAACTCCGCTACTTTGACGAAGGAACGAACAGAAAAGGAGTGAAATACAGTGAACTCTATGCCAAACATCGCGCCAAACGAAATCTCTGGCTCAGCCAGCACCGCTCCGGAGAGCAGGCCAGCGAAGCCGACCTGGACACTCCAACGACTGAATCGAACGTGGTTTATCTCCCCACTCGACGAACAGGTAGTGCGCATTGAACATCCGCTCGAAGACGGTGCCACCGACGATCAATGGCGCGCGCTTATTCGAGGCACCGGCGTTCGTATTAAGAACGATACGAAGCCCTGGGGGCCGATGGCGCGGCGTGATTTCCTGAACTTCCTCGAAGAGAAGTATCCAAATCGAATGCCGCAATTCTTCGAATCGAAGCAAGAGGCTTTGCAGCTCCTCGAAGAGAATCGAAAAGAGATTTCGATCTCGAACGAGGAATCGAA
>JADMIG010000062.1 GCA_015478725.1 Chloroflexota bacterium
GCCGCTCCCGGGCGCTCGGCCGCTCCCGGGCGCTCGGCCGCTCCCGGGCGCTCGGGCCGGCCGGTCCGTTCCCGCGCCGCGGCGAGCTTCTCTCGCATGACGTAGCCGCCGGGCTTCTTGAAGGATCGATCGAGCGGCGGCTGAAGCAGGTCCGGATCGCTGAGCTCCACGATGTCGGCCCGCCGCACGACCCAGAGGCGATCGCTCTCCTGGCGACGACCGAAGAGCTCCCGCGCATAGTGGACGGCGAGCTCGGCGTCCGGAGCGAGCACGGAGCCGCCGTGGCGCATCGGATCGCCGTCCTTCTCCCGCCGGAAGACCTCCCACGGCTCGAGCGGGGTCGGCGCGCGGTCCTCCGTCATCCGATTCACGCTGCCGCGACCGGCGCGGCGAGGATCGCGGTCCGCACCCAGGCCGACTCGTCCCATGCCGCGCGGCGGAAGGCGAGCCGTTCGGCGGACATCGGGCCATGGTTCGTGACGACCGTGCGGAGTTCGGCCCAGTCCGGCTCGCTGTAGCGCCACTCGCCCGTCCCGCTGTCGGATCGGAGCTCGGGATCGGGGAGCGTGAGGCCGAGCTCGAGCAATCTCGGCACGTAGATCGAGAGGAATTCCTGGCGGAGCTCCTCGGAGGTCTTCGCCTTGATCCGCCAGTACAGGTCGCGATCCTGCTCGCGCGGCGTGCGTGGGCCATGCATCTGCATGAGCGGACCCCACCACCGATCGAGGGCTTCCTGGACCATCGCCCGCTGCACCGCCGTGCCGGCCATGAGCGTCACGACGACGTCCCGTCCGTGCATGATGTGGACCGACTCCTCCCAGCAGATCTTCCGCATCGTCCGGGCGTACGGCCCGTAGCTGCTGTCCCGGAGCGCCTGCTGGGCGACGATCGCCGCCGCATCGATGAGCCAGGCGATGATCCCGACATCGGCCCACGTTCGGGTCGGGTAGTGGAAGACGTTGTGAAACTTCGTCCGCCCGGCGAGCAGGTCCTCTATCATCGCCTCGCGCGACTTGCCGAGATCCTCGGCCACCCGGTACAGAAGCTGGGCGTGGCCGACCTCGTCCTGGATCTTCGCCGTGAGGGCGAGCTTGCGGCGGAGGGTGGGGGCGCGAAGGATCCATTCACGCTCCGGAAGGACGCCCATGAGCTCGCTGTTCGCGTGCATCTCGACGAAGCGGAGCACGCCCTGACGGTATTCGTCCGGCATCCAGTCGGTCGCCTCGACCGTGCCACCCGCCTGGACGCGGGCGACGAACCGCTCGTGGCGTTCGTCGTGCTCCGCCGACGATTCGTCCGGCCGCCGCGGCGCCGCCCGCTCCCGCTCGGGCAGCACGGGATCGAGGGCGAGGGGATCCGTCATGGTCCGACGCTACGCGCCTCGTGGCAGACCGTCAACCGAGCGACGCGGGGTCGCGTCATGGGCACGACATCGGCGCTCCGCGTGTGCTCCGCGTGTGCTCCGTGTGCGCTTCCGTGTGAGCTCTGGGTGCGCTCCGGGTGCGCTCCGTGTGAGCTCCGTGTGAGCTGAGTCACATGCGCTCATCCACGGAACGTTCGTGCGGGTTCGGCGCTCGCCATCTCACATGCGCTCATCCACGGAACGTTCGTGCGCGTCCACGCCGCTTCGAGGACCCGAAACGCGGCGGATCATGCCCCGCCGAGCGTGACGGACGCGCCGGCAACGCCATCCGGAGGATCGGGTCGTGTCGAACGTTCCACCGGTGAGCGCATGAGACAACGGGGACGCGGGTCGGGACCCGGGGCAGGGCCGGGGTCGGGACCAGGGCCGGGGTCGGGACCAGGGCCGGGACCAGGGCCGGGGTCGGGACCCGGGGCGTCTCGTCCTGCTACTCGCCGGTGAACCGCGGCGGCCGCTTCTCGCGGAAGGCAGCCAGGCCCTCGGCATGGTCCGCCGATGCCCCGGCCACACCCTGGAGCCATGCCTCGTACTCGAGGGCGACCTCGAGTGTGGACTCGGCCGCGAAGGCGAGAGCGCGTTTGGTGAGGGCGAGGGCGCGCGGCGATCCTGCCGCCAGCCGCAACGCGAGGGCTCGCGCCTCCGCGTCCAGCGCCTCGTCTGGCACCACGTGTGAGACGAGCCCGATCCGCTCCGCCTCGATCGCCATGAGCGCATCGCCGACGAGGGCGAGCTCCGCCGCCCGTGCGCTCCCGAGCAGTCGCTGCAGGAACCAGCTGACGCCGCTGTCCGGCACGAGCCCGATCCGCCCGAAGGCGAGGACGAGCGTCGCGCTCGCCGCCGCGATCCGGATGTCGCAGGCCAGGGCGAGCGAGAACCCCGCGCCCGCCGCGGTGCCGTTGATCGCACCGATGACCGGCTTCGAGCACCGATGGATCGCCAGGATGAGCGGGTTGTAGCGCTCCCGGATCTCCTCCGTCAGCGACGGCGCGGCACCACCGAAGGACTCTCGCAGATCCTGCCCGGCGCAGAACGCGCGACCCTCCGCGGTGAGGATCACGGCGCGGACCGCACGGTCGCGGTCGACCGAACGGAATGCGGCGAGCAGTTCCTCGCGCATCGTTCGGTCGAGGGCGTTGAGTGCCCCGGGCCGGGCGAGCGTGATCGTCGCGACCTCGTCGGCGACCTCGAGCCTGACCGTGGCCGGGCGCCCGGTCGTCTCGATGGCCTCCTCGCCTCGCGCTGGACCCGCCATCAGCCGCCGAATTCGACGAGGTTCCCGTCGACGAGCTCGAAGACCCGGCGGTCGATCGGTTCGTCGGCGCCGCCCGAATGCTCGAGCACGAAGTCGGCGAACAGGCCGGCGAATTCGGCGTCGCCGTCGCGGAGGGTGCCCGCCAGGAGGAGATGGCGCTCGGGAAGGCCGATGAGGACGCGTCCCGCCGCGCCGAGCTCCCGGGCGAGGTGCGCGCGGACGGACGGCAGGAGGATCCGCGCCGCGTCGTGGCCGCCCCCCGTATCGGACGAGAGGAGCCGCCGATCGCCGGAGACCTCGTCCGTCCATGGTGCCCCATCCGACCAGGCGCTGAGGTTCGCGAGCGCGGTCTCCTGGACATCGCCCACCCTGACCCCCCACGACAGGAGATGGTCGCCGTTGACGACGACATCGAAGCCGCCACCGGCGATCGTGTAGACCACCGGCAGCCCGCAGGGACCCTCGTCGAGGAGTGGCTGGGTGTGCGGCTGGGTGGACGACGGGCGGTCCGCTGGGAGGTCCGCGATCGGCGTGCCCGTCGTGCCAACGGGCCGCAGGGCCGGCATGAGGAGCGGCGCGGCCGTGTCGAAGTCGTATTCGGGCGTGAGCGCGACACCCGCCCCCGGCTCGTGGACGAGCGCCGCGTGACCGCTCACCGGCGCGTTCGCGTCGATCGGCGTGTGGATGTCCGGCGGCGCGTCCCGCAGAGCGCCCGCCGGTTCGTCCCCGAGGTCCTGGCCGCCGAAGTCCCGTTCCATCGGTCCTCCTCTCGCTCCGTCGTCGCGCACTAGCGACCGCTCCAGCGTGGTTCGCGCCGCTCGATGAACGCCCGCATCCCTTCGCCCTGGTCGGACGTCCCGAACAGGCCGAAGAACGATCGGCGCTCGGCTTCGACGGCATCCGACAGCGGCAGGACATAGGCCAGATCGACCGCCATCGTGGTCGCCTGGATCGCGAGCTGCGGTCCGGCCGCCACCCGCCCGGCCAGCTCGAGGGCCGCCTCGAGAGTGGCCTCCGCGGGCACGACGGTGGTCACGAGGCCGAGTGCATCCGCCTCCCGGGCCCCGATGGTTCGACCCGTGAGCAGCAGTTCCATCGCCTTCGCCTTGCCGATCGCGCGGGTGAGGCGCTGGGTCCCGCCGGCACCAGGCATGACGCCGATCCGGATCTCCGGTTGCCCGAACCGCGCGTCGTCGCCGGCCACGATCATGTCGCAGCTCATCGCCAGCTCGCAGCCGCCGCCGAGGGCAAAGCCGCGGACGGCGGCCACGATGGGCGTCCGGATGCGGGCCACGACGTCCCATGCGTCGAAGGTATGGCCGGCCTCGAGGCTCGCGGCCGTTTCGTCGACGAGCTCGCGGATGTCCGCCCCGGCCGCGAACGCCCGATCGCCGGCTCCGGTGATGACGATGCAGCGAACGGCGGCGTCCGCGTCGAGCGCCTCGAGCGCCTCGGCGAGCTGCCGCATGAGCGCCGCATTGAGGGCGTTGAGCTGGGCCGGCCGATCGAGCGTGACGAGGCCGACGCCGGATGCCGGGTGCGTCACCAGGATGTGGCGCGGCTCATCGGTGGGGCGCTCAGTCACTCCGCTCCTCGTCGTGCATGGCCTCGACGGGCTGACCACAGTATCCACGCCCGGGGAAGGGCCGGTCAGGGCGCTGCGCGGCCGGTCAGGGCGCTGCGCGGCCGGTCAGGGCGC